>JAGLXN010000022.1 GCA_023132875.1 Candidatus Parcubacteria bacterium | reverse complement strand
GAACTCCTTTTTTTCTCTAGCTACTTTCTCATATAACAATTTCACTTTTTTAATTTGCAAATAATCTATCTCTCCGGAAAACCCCTGTTTTATGCTGCGCCCATGAACCATGATCGCGGATATTGGCAGATCTTTTATTTTCTTTACGAATTTATATGCCGTAACATTTCCGACCTTTGATCTGATCTTTATAGAAACGGGTAAATTAGTTCCTTGTAAAGTTTGTTTGATTATTTCTCTTGCTTTCTCAACATCACTTATTAGCGCCGCTCCGCTTCCGTTTGAAAAAACTTTTTTCGCCGGACATCCCATATTTATATCAATTCCATCCGGCTTTATTTTTTCAGTTATAACTTTTGCGGCATTTTGAAAATATTTCGGATCATTGCCAAAAATTTGAACAACATACGGACTTTCGGTTTTATTAAACTCCAGAAACTTCAAAGTTTTCTTTCCTTTAAAATACAAAGCTGCCGCGCTTGCCATTTCTGAATACGCAACATCAGCTCCATAAGCTTTGCATATCTGACGAAAAGCGGAATTTGTATATCCCGCCATCGGCGCCAGCGCTAAAATCGGCTTATTTATTTTTTTCCAGAAATTTGGCATGTTTATTAAAATTTATTTTTGTCATTCTGAGTGGAACGAAGAATCCCGTTACTATCCACACAAAATCTACTATTACACGACGTGATATAACCTCGAGATCCTTCACTATCGTTCAGGATGACAGCACTGAAAATTGTCCTGCGCGCGTAACAACGGAATTTTATCGCATGGTTTACAATAGCGAATATCAGTATTCCAGAAAAAACAAGAGATAAAGAGTATAACCTCTTTCTGACGACCGTCAGAAAGAGGTTATGTTTTTTATTATGCTTGTTTTACATATTTAAACACCTAGAGACAAAAAAGTAAAGTTGTTTGTAAAATGTTGAGAAACAGATAATATTTTAAAATATCATGCTCTAGAATTACCATTATGCATAAATCTCTAAAACCCCAAGAACCTAAGAAGCTAATCTCACAACTATCATCGCTGTTTTTTCTTCTTTTATCTCTTCGTGATTTCCAGTCGGATAATCCAGTAAAGCGCTTTCTAAAACATTCTCGCTGTAACAATATTTCTCTCCGCGTCTTGTTCCGGGATCATTTACAATGAATTCTTTTCTTAAAACATCATAACCGATTATAACTAAATTATGAGTCGTAGGCCCGGGAGGAGTATAATAAGGATTTCCAAGTTTTTGGCCGTTTGTCGGAACAATAACAAGATTGCCCCTGAATAATTCTTTTTTTATATCCTCTTTGTTAATTTCAGACACTGCCTCTACATTATCATATTTAAAATATCCCTTGAATATTCTCTCCATGGTATCGTCCGCGTTCGTATCATAAAAATTTCCATATTCTTTTTCTTCAAAGGCAGATATCTCATTTATTCTTTCATCGGCAATTTCTAACGTAAGTTCTTCTCTTCTAACCCAAGCCATTGCCATAATTGCCGCCGCTTCTTCACATCCGTCCTGTTTTCTTACATCGCTCCAATTTCCAAATGGAGCTTGAGAAATAAACGGAACATCAAGCAAGACATTTTCTTCTTCAATAATTTCTTCTTTTCCTGCCTCGCCAGAATTATTCAAAGACTCGCTTCCGTTTTTTTCGCTTTCTTCAAAAACATCTTCATCGTCCCAGCTTTTTTCACTATCGCCTGAAATCGGAATTTTTTCTCCTAAAAATTCAGGCTTAGCGCGCAAACTTACATCCAAAAACGCTTTTATTTTTGAAAAAAATTCCCGCAATTTATTATAACCAATATTAGCATACAAATGCCTGTCAGCGCTAAGCCCATAAGTCTCCATACCAAGTTTTCTTCCAATATATACTGCCCTTGGCAAATGAAAATTTTGAGTAGCCACTATCACAGATGAAACTTCAAAAATTTCCTTTGCCCGATACAGACTGTCATAAGTATCAAAGCCGGCATGATCCAAAAAAATATCTTCACTTTTAATGCCTTTATCTAATAAATAATCTTTCGCCGTATTTACTTCGTCATAATCCTCTTTCCCGTGATCACCGCTTATTAAAATTTTTTCTATTTTTCCTTTCTCATATAGATCAAACGCGGTTTCAACGCGATCCTGAAACATCCCGCTCATAACTCCTTGTCCATATACTCTCGCGCCTAAAATAAGAACAACTTCTGCTTTCGGTAAATCATTTGTATCTTGAAAAATATAAGACTTGCTCTGCGAGTTAACATAAAAATTTATCGCCAAAATAGCGAATGTAATTATAATCGTTCCTACAACGGCAGTGATAAATATTTTTTTGAAAAATCTCATAAAAATTTTATATATTTTCTTGCTTAAATAATTTTGTTATTTTATGGCTGGAATTCACACTTTAGTGTGTAAAAATTATCAATTGAAATAAATTATATTTTATTAATTTAATGTTCCTAATTTAAAACTATTTTGTTTTTACTTTTTCCTGCCCACAGGCATTATATAAAGCGGCTGCTCGTCGTCTTGCATATTCATAATCTTTTTTACTTCACTATCATCAAAAGCCCCGATAACTACAGTTCCAAGGTCTAACACAGCCGCTTGCAAATAAACATTCTGAGCAGCATGACCTGTTTCTAAATGTACGTATCTTTCTCCTCTCTCGCCATATTTTTCAGTTGTCCTTTCATAAACGGCAGAAAAAACTACCGCAACAGCCGCGTTTTTGACAGCAGACTGGTTAAGCGCGGCATTATATAATTCCATTCTTTTATCACCTTCTGCAACTTTTACCAGCTCATGACACTGAGGTTTATATTTATAAACACCTTCAGAAAAATCATCTACATTTCCAACAACAGCATAAACTTCAAGGGGATATAAAGCGCCTGCGGAAGGAGCGGTTCTTGATCCCTTTTTATCTGTAATGCCTTGCGCAGCCCAAAGAATCTGGGATACTTCTTCAAGCGTAAGCGACTCGCTTTTATAATCTCTAACCGATCTTCTCGCAAGCAAAGCTTCCTCCACTGAAGTTTCACTCTCATACCTCGGCTCCGGCAATTTTATTGTTTCCAGTTTATTTTTCATAGTTATATTGCTTTTATCTTCCGCATTCTGTAACAACAAAATAACATAAGCAGCCGCTCCTGCCAATATAACAACCGCGAGCAATGCTAATATGTATTTGTTTTTTTTATTCATATAAATAAATTAACCGCGCCACTGACTGTCTAAAAATCGGAGTTCAGCCTTCAGGTTGTGATAAATATCGGCTTATTTTAGCTAAAATTATAAAACCCTAAAGGGTAAATTCCACTTATTAAACAGCCTGTATGGAACCATCGATGTTTTACTTTATTAATCTTTTTAATTCTCAAGAGAATATTTAACACTAGCTGAAAATTTTTCACCAGATTTTATCATTTTCGGACCACCAATTATTTCACCATTGTCATTATCACGCATTACCGGCTCAATACAAATAAAATTTTCATCTCGCTTTGTCCAAATCCAGATTTTTTCATATTCCTCTGATATGTCCATATTTATTGTTCCAATTCCGGGAACAACTATTTTAATTTCTCCTTTTGGATTATCAATTCTTCTTAAAAAATCTTTTTCATCCTGTTTGTCAGAATTTTCTAGCCAATCTTGAAGATCATCTTCAATATTTTCTCCGCCGTTAAAATCAAATTTAATTTCCTCTTTTTTCTCTTCTGGCACATTAAAATATGGATGCAATCCCATTGATATAGGCATTTCATTTTTTCCTTTATTTTCAACTTCTTGAGTTAATGTTATATCTCCTTTTTCGCCCATTTCCGATTTTATTTTTAAAACAAATTCATATTGAAATACTTCTTTTGTTTCATCATTTGATTCTAACATTTCAATAAGTTCATTTTCGCTTGCTTCTTCAATTTTCCAATTATCAGAATTTCTTGCAAAGCCATGCTGATTTAAATTTGAAAATGGTCCTTCGTTTGTTTTTGGACCAGCCATTGGAAAAAGAATAGGAATTCCTCCTCTATCATTTTTTTCAGGATCATACAAAACTTCAACACCCCTAAACTTCATTGACTTAATAATTCCGCCTTTTTCTGGATCAAATGTCAATTCGCTGTTTTCAGGTCCTTCTATTTTATTTTTTAATACTGGCTCGTTCTTAAAATTTTCAATACTCATTTTTTTATCTTAACTAATTAATTTAATTTCTAGCAACAATATCATCTATATCCCACACTATCATACTCTAGAGTATGATAGTGTGGGATATTTACTGTAAACAGTTTTTTTTATATAAATCCATATATTTTGATTAGATGAGTTTTCAAACCTCCCAACCCTCTTATCGGGAGGGCTTTTTACTCCCTCCCTGATGACAGAAATTAATTAAAATTTCTATTTATAAAACAGCTTCCCCAGCCTAATTTCATCATAGGAATATTCTTCTTTGAGAAATTTAAAAACCGGTTTTAGTTTTTCATCGCCGCATTTTTCAAACGCTGTTTTTATTTTTTCCAACCTTTTCCGCGGCGGCTTCAGATAATCAATATCAATATCTTCTCCGTTTGAAATTAGTTTTTCAATATGTACGACAATCGTTCCGTATTTAAATCCTTGCTTGTCGGCAATTTCTGAAATAGAAAGTTTTTTGGAAAGCATCTCCTTTGTTCTGATATATCTTTCGGTAAACGCGGAACCGGCTCTTCTACCAATACTCCTATTTTGAACGCGATTTGGAATTTCAACAGATTGAAGATTATTTTCTTTAATATAATCATTTATGACAGCCAAAAACGCTTCTGAGAAACTTTCCAGTTTTTTAGTTCCCACGCCTTCAATTTTAGCAAAATTATTTTTATCAATAGGGAAATAGCGCGCCATTTTCTGCAAAGACACATCGCTGAAGATCATAAAAGGAGGAACATTGCTTTTATCAGCGATTTGTTTTCTTAAAGCTCTTAACTTTTCAAACAAACTAAGATCATACTGTATCTTTCGCCTTAAAGCGCTTTCTTCCCGCTCTTCTAGATCTTCGCGCATTTTCGGCAATTCTAGTGATTCTTTTTGTTTCAAAAATTGAAGCCCTTTTTGAGTAACTGAAACGGTAGGATATTTCCCCGAACTTACCTGCAGAAAACCAAAAGTAATTAGAGATTTCATAGTATGATTTATTTCGTCTTTATTGAAATCACTAACAATTCCAAAAACAGAAAGATCACAATGCAAATTTTCAGTGATCTGCTGCAAGTTTTTGCCTAAAAGAACATCAGCGATATAATTTCTTCCGAACCTGCTTCCAGTGCGAATGACGCAGGAAAGAATTTTTTGGGAAATTTCCGTAGCGTCAAACAATAAATTCGGATTCAAACAAATATCGCAAGCCTCACAGCCTTTTCTATTTTCCTTCCCATTGGAAGAAGGAAAAGAATATTCCTCGCCAAAATATCCCAGCACATATTTTCTGCGGCAAACCACTGTCTCGCAATATTCAATAACTTGTTTTAATTTCTCACGGCATTTTTCCTGTTCAACAGCGTCTTCCATTTGATCAATAAAAAATTCGTGTTTTCTAATATCCCCGTAAGAATAGAACAAAACGCATTCGCTCGGCAATCCGTCCCTTCCCGCCCTCCCGATTTCCTGATAATATCCTTCAATCGTTTTAGGAAATGTGTAATGAACGATCAGGCGAATATCCGGCTTGTCAATTCCCATTCCAAAAGCGATCGTAGCGACTATAATTGACGCCTCATCCTTAATGAACAGCTCCTGATTTTTCTTTCTTGTTTCGCTGTTAAGTCCGGCATGATACGGCAAAGCGTTAAAACCCTCCGCCTGCAAACTCATAGCGATTTTTTCCGTTTCTTTTCGAGAAAAGCAATAAATAATTGTCGGCTCATTTTTATGTTTCTGGAGAAGCCCGAGAAGCTTGTCAAAAGCTCTTTTCTTTCTTGTAACGATCATAACGAGATTTTCCCTGTCAAAACTGGAAATAAACG
The DNA here is from genome assembly GCA_023132875.1 of Candidatus Parcubacteria bacterium. Lineage (GTDB taxonomy): Bacteria > Patescibacteriota > Minisyncoccia > JAHIHE01 > JAGLIN01 > JAGLXN01. The sequence continues at coordinate 5,239 of JAGLXN010000022.1, read as the reverse complement.
GCTTGTGATCATCTAAAGAAAGCTGTTTGATAATGTCTTCCCGGACTTTTGGAGTAGCGGTAGCGGTCAGCGCGATAATAGGAACTTCTGGAAATTGACTTTTGAAAAGTTTAAGATTGCGATAATCGGGACGAAAATCGTGCCCCCATTCTGAAATGCAATGCGCTTCATCAACAGCGATCAATTTTATATTCGCCGTTTTTAAAAACTTTTGAAAACTTTGCAACGCCAGCCGCTCCGGAGCCGCGTAAAGAATTTTTACTTTCCCCGCAATCACTTTCTCCTGAATCTGCTGAATTTCAACCGCTGTAAGCAATGAGTTTATATATTCTGCCGCTATTCCGTTCGTCTTCAAGGCGTCAACCTGATCTTTCATCAAAGCGATCAGCGGCGAAATAACCAAAGTCAGCCCGTCAAATTTCAAAGCCGGCAACTGATAGCACAAAGACTTACCGCCCCCGGTCGGCATCAAAACAAAAGTATCTTTTCCCGACATAATATTATCAATAACCTCTTCCTGCAAAGGCCTAAATTCGTCATACCCGAAATAAGTTTTTAGAAGTTGTTTCATTGGAACGTTTAAGAGTTTTAAAATAGCTATTTTTATTAATTATTTTTATTCTATCAAACTTCACCGATTACGCAAATAAAAAACACGGAAAACGCGCTTATGTTTCTATAAAATAATAGAACACAGACAAACACAGCTAAGTTTTTATCTGAAAAATTTATTTAGTTCTTGTTAGAATGTTAAAATGTTTATATGTTAAAATGCCGTTGGCGGAGAGAGAGGGATTCGAACCCTCGATCCCGTGAAGGATACCGCCTTTCCAAGGCGGCGCACTCGGCCACTATGCGACCTCTCCAAAATATTTATGTTTAAATTTCAAATAATCAAACTTTTAGTCAATCTTTTTCTTAATCCTTTTCTGCCATCACTACTTTTTAGAAATTTCTCTCTAGCAAGCATTTCTTCTTTGAAATTATATGCTTCATAACAAACTAATTTTATCGGCAATCTGTTTTTTGTCGATTTTACTTTGCCCTTTTTATGTTCACTTATCCTACGAACTAAATCTTCTGTTGAACCAATGTAAAACTTTCTATCTTTTAAACTTATTAATATATAGACGTAATACATAAATTTAATTTAACCACTTCCGCCCAAGGCGGATCAGCCTCGGGCTGAATGCGACCTCTCCAAGATTAACCGATGACTCATAACTTATACTGTGTATAATACTATTCACAGATTTCTCACCCTATCGGGATTCGAAATGACAGTGAGAGGACGTATCTGGTTCGAAATGACAGGTACTCTGTCATCTCGAAGGAGGGACGACTGAGAGATCTATGAACTGGATAAATTTCACCTAAACCTATCTTACTTCTGGCTTGGTATTGTTCACAGATTCCTCAATCACTATCGCTCATTTCGGAATGACAGGTGGGAATGTGTCGGGATTCGAAATGACAGAGATGTTCTTCTACAGTCTAGATTAATAACAGATTAAATATACAATTATATTTTAATTTTGTAAACAAAGTAGAGACGTAGCACTGCTATGTCTCTACATTTGACAATTCGGCAATACAGCGAATAACTCAACATCATTACTAATACTGCGGGGTCGCGATATATATTATTGTCGCCTGATAAGGGCCCGGCCTTTGTATATTAGAAGACGCGAGGCGGTAAGTGATTATATTTTCTTCATTCAGGCAAGGACACTCTGTCCCGGAGCGATCAGCCACCAGTTCGCCTCCTTCGGTATGGATAAATCCAGCGTATTTAGGCCCCGAAAACCTGCCAGGCGTGCCTGTCAAAAGAGTGGTATCGTTTGTTGAATAGCCGAAACCGGCGCCCGTTGTCCATGTGCCTGGGTCACTATTTGTTCCCCCATAATCAGCAATTTCTTCCGTTCCGCACAATCCTGCGTCGGAACAAGCCATAGCCGTAGCCCAGGCGTTTATTACATAGCCGTTAGTGGCTGAGGTTGTTACGCTAAGAGTATTAGTTTGATTATTAGTAGGATCAGCGCCCGGCGTGATCGTTCCAAAATCAATGGTATAATCGTCAATTGTAAAACTAAGCGCCGTCAGCATGCCGACATACCATGAACCGTTATTTGGCGGTTCGTTAATACAGGTATTGCCAGTGCCAGCTGAACAAGTGTAGGGATTGGTCATAGTGCCTGGCGCCGTTCTGTGCCAGCGGCAGGCTTGAGAAGTACAGGCGGCGCTAGTTGTATCTTCGCCGCTAATCACTTTGTCGCAGTTTGTCGTGCAAGCAGTATTCAGAGTTGAGGAAAGATAATTTCCACCGTAATCGTCAAAATAATCATACTGTCCATAGCTTTCCTGCCAATCAACTTTAAAATTATATTTATAATAAGTTGTTCCTGTGCTTATTTTTGAATATTCTCTGATTCTAATCGCACCAGCGGTAGACGGCTGAGGATTTTTATATGTGCCGTCGGTGCCGGTTGTCTGACTTGCAAGCGGAGATCCCCAATCGGCGCCATTATGCTTCCATACTGTTAGAGCGTCGCTGGCTTCGGAAACGGTAATATCATCATCGTTAAGAGTGTTAATACCCGGATAAGGACTTGCAGCGCTAACCGTATGAGCGCCTAAATACCAATCAATATTCAAAATTCCGCTGGTTACTGTTGGGTTAGCGCCTGTTCGGGCGTTGATAAAAGTTACTGTGCCGTTTGTATCTACATTATTTGTCAATTCGGTGGAATTAGTAACAACTGTGGTGCCTTCGTCAGTATAAGTCCAACTAGTGGTGGCACCGGTGCCATCAAATTTTATGTTCCAAAACGCTGAACCATTGTCATTGATGGTTTTATCTCCAGAGGAAGCATTGAAAGTCACCGTGCCGGTGCCGCGAGTGAAAGTTCCATTATTATCCCAATTTCCACCTACGGTTAAAATGGTGGAGGTGCCTTTTAAAGTTCCACTTGAAATTGTTACATCGCCAGTGGATGTCCATGCTCCCGAGTCAGTTCCCGCGTTATTAATAGTGCCGGCTGAAAGAGTAAGCCCCGTACAAGTGAGCGTGGAAGAGCCGAATAGTAGATCTCCTCCGGAGCCCTGCTTGGTCAATAATCCTATAGACTGGGTCGCGCCGACATTATTATTAAAAGCAACTTGGGCAGCGCCTGCATTTAAAGTAAGATTGTAGGTTCCGTTGGTAGTTGAAGAAAATGTAATCGTTCCGTCATTGGTGGTATTGTCAGTGGTAATATTAAGATTGTCTCCCAAAGTAACTGGACCGGTAAAGAAAATATTATTTGAGGCCACATCTCTAGTGGTAATGGCAGTGGTATTGATAGTCGCGGTTCCCGCGCCAGTCACAGACAAACTTGTAATTGGCGTCGTGCCTCCGATAATTCCGCCCAAAGTGACCGCGCCCGCGCCATTAGTTAGAGTAAGAGTATTCGCGCCATCAACAGTGGAAGAAAATGTGATTGTTCCATCATTGGTGGTGTTGTCAGTTGTGATGTTAAGACCAGCTCCCAAAGTAACTGCTCCCGTGAAGGAAACATTGTTTGAAGCTACATCTCTGGTAGTGATAGCGGTAGTATTTATGGCGACCGTTCCCGAACCCGAACTTGTAAGACTTGTGATTGGAGTTGCGCCACCGATAATTCCGCCGAAAGTGACGACGCCAGATCCGGAATTAATTGTCAAAATATTCGCGCCATCAATGGTGCCGGAAATTGTTATTGCCGTATTATCAGTAGAAGCAATGCGGGTAGCGTTGTTTAGTGTTACATTGCCGGCAATAGACAAAGCGCCTGTATAGTTAACATTAGGATCGCTGACTGAACTATTATTAAAGATAACATTATTAAAACTTAAACCGCCCGAGGTAATTGTTTGGGCGGTCGCGCCGTCAAAAGTGACGGTTCCGGAAGTGGTAAAAGTTCCGCTTGAGGAAAATTCCCAATCGCCGCTTACCGTTACCGCGTTAGCTCCCGGAGCAAAAGTGCCGGTTCCTTCCGCTTCAAAATCATCGCAAGTAACGGTTCCGCCGGGAGTATAATTTTCTCCGCTCACTATGGAAAGCTCAAAGTTATCGGCGAAAGTGGCGTTTCCCGTAGCAATTGTTATTCCATCTTCATCTCCGGCGTCAACACCGTCAATATCGTCCAGATCAGTATTGGAGATCGGCCCGGCGGCGCGATGTTCCAAACTGACATGAGCGGTAATAATATCTAAATTATCAATCGCAGTCGCGGCATCAAGCGCTAAAGTAACGACTGAACCATCTTCCGCTACTCCGTCCAAATAGACAATTACGGAGTCGCCTGCCGCAACCGTTATACTGCCGAAAGAATAAACTCCAGTTGTAGTTGTAGTTGTGCTGTGGTCAGTTGAGTTTACAAAAAGATGAACAGTTCTTCCATCGGTAATGGTAGCGGTTTTGGCTTCATCTGTCCAGACGGTGCCGGAAACGGTGATACCTTCTTCACAGCTTCCCCCTGCGACAATATCCCAGCCGGTATTGTTTTCTGAGTCAACTGAATAAATCGCGCAGATAGTACCCACGGTGTTCTTGGAATCACTAACATTAACATACTCAATATCCGTGGCAGTCGGACTGATTGTCCATTGAGTTCCTACATAAGTTACTGAAAGATATGGATCATAATCGGTGTCTGCGTATTCAGAAGTGCGAATATATTCCATGTCCGCATCTAACCCTACTGGACTATCTAACACATCATGACTGCCGCGAAGTCCCAGTTTTGTCCATCCCGTTTTAGATATCCATCCTCTTCCTGTCGCGTCCAGTGTCCAATCGTTATATTGGCTCGCTGTTGCCAAAACATGGTCAGAACCTTCTGTCGGACTATTTACGGATCCGCATTGATCAAAGTCCGCAACGACCAAACTGGTAGTGCTGGCTTGGGTTGTCTGAACAACCACGCTATAATCGCCAGCTTCTTTCCCTTGCGCGTTAACGTAAAGCTTTAAAACAGCTGTTGAGATATTGGCGTCGTCGGGTAATCCGGAAGTATCAATAGGAAGGAATACTCTATCTATAATATAAATATCCGCTGCTTCTGAAATCCCCTCAGAACCAGAATGAGAAGGAGTAGAATCATAACCAACTGATCCTCCGCTGGTGGCATCGTGGGACTCATCCCAACAAGCTTGATCAAGAGATCCGCTGCACTCAATATAGGAAGATACCTCTCCATCCCCCGCCCCGGCGTAATAA
>JAGLXN010000021.1 GCA_023132875.1 Candidatus Parcubacteria bacterium | reverse complement strand
AAAAAATTAATTCCAGTAAATATCCTATCTCGATTTTTATAAATTTCTTTTGTTAAATATAAAACAAGTAAAATAACCACACTGGACAAAATATATGCTTTCGCGCTTTGAACTTCAGAATAATAAGCATAACTATAATCATCCTTGTTATAAAGAGCCATGACTTCATTCAGTGTAAACTTTCCAGAAACAACGGCTGATAAAATAGTATAACTAATTATTTGAAAAGCCAGTAAAAATGGCGCGATAATTACAGAGGAATATTTTATTATTTTGGATAATTTCTTGCTCAAAAAATTCTGCCTGCTTAAGCTTATAAAAAATGAAAATGTCCAAATAACCGCCATCCATCCAAAAAGATTATCATAAGGAACTCCAAACCATTCTTGATCAAATGGAATTTGCCAACTCCAAAATCCAAGGCGTATAGCAACAACATCAATAACAAGATCAATGCTCAAAGCTATCAAAGACATAAACAGCGGAATTTGCCACCATTTCAGATTATAATTTTCCGCGCTTTTATGTGAAATATAATAAATAACGGCCCATCCCAAACCAATGGCAAGCGGCACATTATAAACTTGAACTGCAAATTCCTTTCCATAAAAATATAGCCCCGACATATGAACATTAAGGATCTCTAATATAATTCCATACAAAACAGCGAGCATTAAAGTTTTTAAAAGACCCCTATTTTTGCGCTCCTTGAAAAATATAGCCAAAATCGCAAATATCGCGCCGAATTCAAAAATATAGAAATAAAAATTGTTCATGCTTATAAATTAAGCTTTATGCATTTTATATTCTCCCCCTGATAAGGGAGAGTTAGAGGGGGTTTTGAAAAATCACGGAATAGTAATACAAAAGAAGATTGAGAAGATACTTTAAAATTTTTTATTTAAGATTATAGTTCTGCGATATTTTCAACCCAAGGCTGATCCGCCATGGGAGGACAAACCCCTCCCAACCTCCCCTTATCAGGGGAGGAGTATATATTCAAATTCTTTTTATTGTTATTATTTCGCGTTATAATTATGTTATTATTCCTCCCCCTAAAATTTCACTTCCTTTGTAAAAAACGACTGATTGTCCGGACATAACCGCGCGCTGGGGATTGGAAAATTTGATCATATATTTATTTTTGATTTTATTTATCGCCGCAGACTGCTCATTCATCCTATATCTGACTTTTGCTTTTACTTTAATTGGCAATTCCGGAATTCTACCGGAAATCCAATTTACTTTTTTGGCGACTAGTTTTTTTGAAAATAAATTTTTGTCATTTTTATTATTGCTTACGACAAGCTGATTTTTTCTACGGTTTAAACCAACCACATAATAAGGTCCAGTTCCTCCAATGCTAACATCTCTCCGCTGTCCAATTGTGTAAAGTGGCAGCCCCTTATGTTTTCCTAAAATATTATTATTTGCGTCAACAATATCTCCAGTTTTTAATTTTAAATGTTTTTTTAAAAAATCGCCATAATATTTATCCCGAATAAAGCAAATCTCCTGACTCTCTTTCTGAAATCTATCTCGGAATTTACCCTTTAGGGTTTCATTTTTAGCAATTTCCCTAACTTCATCTTTTGTATAATCCCCCAGCGGGAACAAACATTGCTTTAATATCTTCTGATCTAAATTATAAAGAAAATAAGACTGGTCTTTATTTTTATCCTTCGCCTTTAAAAGTTTATAAGTGACTTTTGACTTTACAGACTTTATGGACTTTTGACTTTTTGCATAGTGTCCTGTAGCGATATAATCAATTTTATTATTTAAAACCTTATCCATCAATATCCCAAATTTAATTTCTTTATTGCACATCACGCATGGATTTGGCGTTCGTCCCTTTTCATATTCAGAGATAAAATAGTTAATTATTTTCTTCTTAAATTCTTTACTCAAATCTACAGCGCGAAATTTTATTTTAAGTTTTTTCGCCGCTGCCCGCGCGCTTTTCTCTGATTCATTATCTCCCGCAATTCCCAGCCGCATAAAAATTCCTTCCACTTGATAGCCTTGTTCCTTTAATAAAACAGCCGCCACTGAAGAGTCTACTCCTCCGGACATAGCAACTATTACTTTTTTATTTTTAGGTCTTGACATATTTTAGATATAATATACTATTTTATTAAATAGTTATAATTTTTGTTTAACTGAACATTAGGAGGAAAGAAAATGAGTAAATTAAGCGATGAAGAAGCGGAAGTTTTAATATTACAAGGCGTGAGTTCTATGGATCCGGAAACATTGGCTAAAATAATACAAGATGAAACTGGTTTTTCAGACCAACAAGCAGAGTTTGCTTTTAAGCAACATATAGAAGGACCATCTACCGTTGAGACAATAAAAAACGCTCTTGAGCTTTTTAAAAAGTATCGTCCATCGGTAGCCGAAACTATTGCCGCAAAAAAACCGGCAAAACGATCAGAGAAAAAATAAAGATTATTTATTAAGCTAATCTTTTCAATCTTTCTCTTTTTTTATTTATAAAATTCTCCTAACATTTCATCCCTCTTAAACTTCTTAATATTCTTCGTTACCTGCTTATAAAACTCCGGATAATGAATTCTATTTATCCAGCGGAATTTATGAAGTTGCCGATAGGGTTTTTTTTGGTGATGCGCGAGCTCATGCGCGATAACAGCAAGAATACTGCTGTATTTTTTCGGTTTTTTCAGTTTTTGCGTGTAAATATCGACAACAACCAATTTTGATTTCAAATTAGTGTATCCAAGCTTGTAATTTTTCACATACCCGTCTCCAGTCCTGATTACTTTCGGCTTAAACAAAAAATCTCTGAGCTTTAAAACCCTGCAAGCCTCTTGAAAAATTTCTTCGCAATTTTGTTCGTGGGTGTTCATAGACTATTGACAATTTATTAAAATACACTAATATAAAAATATAAATAAACAGGAGGTGAATATATGATTCATGAGTTCTTTGCAGTCACACGAACTTCTGTTTACAGAGTTACAGACGAAGAAGGTGAAAATGGCTGGCCAATTGTTGAAAAAATAGCTTTAAGGGGAAAAAGTGAAATACCAATTGGAAAAAGACTTACAGAGGGTTATAATGTTGGTATTATGAAAAAAGGGATAGTTATGTTTTCTTCTTCAAGAAAACATAGAGAACCTGAGCTTATAAATGTCTATCATTGGGGAGGAAAAACGTCTTCAATAATTGCTCTTTTCCTTAAAGAGAATAGGGCGATGGAATGTTTTAACTCAAAAAATACAACAGTTTGTGATCCTAGATGGAAAAATGAAACTTTAGAAACATTGGATAAAATAGGAAATGACCATTCAGTGTTCATTCCGTCTATAACAGAAGGACTATCTCGTTGTTATCAATAATGGAAGTAATTCAAGTTGCTTCCATTTTTTTAATATTTGTTTCTGCATTTCAGGCTGAAGCCCTCGCTCCAATTCTTAATTCTTAATTCATGATTCTTGATTCACTCTTAAAATACCACTCCAACACCTCTTTCGCCACCGGTACTGCTACTGCATGCCCTTCTCCGCCGCCTTCAATTATTATTGCCAGAGCAATTTCCGGATCATCATACGGAGCATACGCGATATACCACGCGTGCGTTTTTTTATTTCCATAATACTGCGCGGTTCCAGTCTTTCCGGCAACTTCTATCGATAAACCGGATAACGATATTCCGGATCCTGATATAACATTTTCTCTCATCCCTTTTTGAATCCATTTTATATTATCTGAATCTATAAAATTCTCTCTTATTATCTTTGGATCTATATCTTCAACTATATTACCGTCAGAATCTATTATCTTGTCAACTATTTGCGGCTGGAATAATTTTCCTCCGTTTGCGATCACAGCAGTATAATTTGCGATTTGAAGAGGAGTTGCTAAAATATCTCCTTGCCCTATGGAAACATGGTAAGTGTCGCCTATATACCATCTTTCGTCTTTTATATCTTTCTTCCATTGCCGGTCGGGAATAAGGCCTGTTTTCTCTCCCGGAAGATCAATACCCAGCGTATTTCCAAGTCCAAAAAGATTTGCGTATTTTTTAATTCGATCAATTCCCAGCCCTTCTATATCTCCATATCCACCGCCCACCGTATAAAAATACACATTACAAGATTGCGCTATAGCCCTTGTTAAGTCAACTAAACCATGCGCTTTCCAATCCGGATATCTGTACGAGCCGACATATATCGCTCCACTGGCAAATATTTTGCGTCTAGGGCTTATAATTTCTTCCTGCAAGGCTGCTGCTCCCAAAAGGGGCTTGAAAGTTGACCCAGGCGGATATTGTCCCGCAATCGGTTTATTTAAAAGAGGGTTGGTTTTATCAGTAAGTAATTTATTGTAATCGTCATTACTTATTCCTTTTGCAAATAAATTATTATCATAAGAAGGAAAATTGACAAGCGCAAGAACCGCGCCATTTTTCGGATTTAAAGCGACTACAGAAGCTCCCGCTTCAGTTTCAAACTTTGCCGTGATTTCATTCAACTTGTTATAAATTTTTTTTTGTAAGCCAGAGTTTATGTTTAAAATTAGATTATTACCGGATTTAGGATTTTCTTTTCCTATTGTTCTTGTCTTTTTTCCAAAAGAATCTACTTCAATTTCTTCTTTGCCATATTCTCCTCTAAGCTGTTTTTCATAGAAAAATTCAAGTCCATCTTTTCCTATTGTATCCGTTAAAAGATAATTAGGATTGATTTTTAATTCTTTTTCGTTTATTCTTCCGCTATATCCTATAATATTTGAAATATATTTACTATCAACATAATTCCGTATAGCGTTTTTCTCCAGATTAACTCCATCTATTCTTTTTATTTTTTCTTCCAATATTAACGCTTCGTCTTTCTCTATATTTTCTAAAATTAAAAAGGATTGATGCGAGAATCTATCTGCCTTATTAATTTTCTCAATTAAGTCATCTTCTTTTACTTCAATTATTTCAGAAAGTCTTTTTATTTTTTCTTTAATACCATCTTTATCCTTTAGAAAATCATACGGAATAATTACAAGATCAAAGATGGGCATATTAAAAACGATCTGCTTATTGTTTCGATCATAAATTATTCCCCTTGAAGATTTCACGGCGACAATTCTTTTATAATTATTTTCTGAAATTTTCGTGTAATACCCGCCTCTTACTATCTGCAAATAAGTCGCTTGAAGAACAAGCGCTAAAAGAACAAGAAAAAATAATTTTTTGACTGTTTTTATATTCTTAACGCCTAAAGGAATTTCTATATTGTTATCTTCTCCCGCCGCGGAATCCAAAAAAAGCTCTTCCAGTTCAAGAGATTCTTTGTCTTTATTTTTTATGAAATATTTATTTTTCATTTATTTCTTTGAATTATAAAACTCTTATTGATTCGTTCGTTTAGCGTGAATATTAGTTCAATCAGTGTTTATTATAGAAGACGCTAATAAAACTAATGCTTACGCAAAGATAACTAAAAAATAGAATTTCATGGTCCAAGGTTATTTGCAAGTCTTCCGAGAAAGAATATAAGTTAAGGGATAAATTAGAATTACCGTATAAACTATCTGAAAAATAATTATAAGTAAAAATTGTTTTAGATTGGAAAAAATTTGCTGAAAATCACTAATGTTAATCAGAAAAATACACGTAACATTATAGGCCAAAACAGCAAAAGCAGAAATTAAAAATAAATTATATGAAAATAGTTCTTTAAGAAAATAGTAATTCAAATAGGACGAAACAAAAATTGCAGAAAGAATGCTAATAATAACCGGACCAAAATAATTTCCTGAAAATATATCCAAAATAAATCCGGTAAAAAAGGCGGCATAAAATATATTTGTAGATTTATTATTTAACGCGGAAGCCGCTAATAACAGCGCAAGAACAATATTTGGAATATAATTATCAAAAAAAAGCTGGGGAATAAAAGTAACCTGCAAAAATAAAAACACAAATAAAAGTAATATAAATATACGATTTCTTATTTTTCCGTTAATCATATTTAACCCTTAATAGCTATGAATATTTTTTCAACTCTATTAATATCCACAAACATATTTATCTCCGCGGATTTAAAAACCTTATTCGCAGATTCATTTATATCTGAAATCTTTCCCATTATCAAACCTTTGGGAATCTTATCTTCTAGCCCAGAAGTTATAATCAAATCACCCGCGACAAGCTTTTCTGACTGATTGATCATTTCCAATTTCACTCCCGTCGCATAACTGCCCTTAACAACTCCATTTGCCCGGCTAGTTTGAGTTATAGAATTAATAGAACTTTTTGAGTCTGTTATTAGCATAATCTTTGAGGAATTGTCAAATACTTCTACAATTTTTCCAATCAACAATCCTCCAGATGCGACAGCAGGCTGTCCATTTTGAATGCCGTTATTTCTTCCCAGATCAATAAAAATATGTTTTCCAAAATTACTAGGATCTCTTCCTATAATATTAGCCATTTTCCATTCAATGCAAACTCCCCCAGAACAACTGTTTTTAGAAAACTTAATTTGTTTCCTTAAAATTTCGTTTTCTATTTGAATTTCTTTTAATTCCAAAATTTCATAACCCATTTTTAAATTTTCCTCTCTAAGTTTTAAATTTTCCTCTTTTAATTTATCTATGCTTTTTAGCGTCCAGAAAAAATCATTTATTCTATTAGACGATAATTGGAATGTTTTTCCAATTGGACTTGCGAAATAAGCTGTATAGTTTTTTACCTGATTTAAATGCCCAATCTTATTTAAAAAAAACAGCAGCGCAACAACCACTAATAAAAAAATAAAGGTTACTATTTTTGTATTAATTTCTTTATTCATAAAAATCACATTAACATATAATCATGCTAACATTTTAACATATAAACATTTTAACAAGTGAAAAAGATAGCTTGTTAAAAAATTAAAAAAACTAGCAAACTATAAAAACATTATAACATTAAATCAACATTAAAAAATTATGTTAGTATGTTAAAATGTTAGCATGATTACTGCGGAGATTTTTCATCTCCCAAAGACACCAATACTTCTTTTAATTTCTCTACATCTTCTAAAACAATTCCGGCGCCGCGAGCCACAGCCGTAAGAGGATCATCCGCCAGTTTTACGGGCATTTTTGTTTGTTCACTAACTAATCTGTCTAAACCGCGAAGCATTCCTCCTCCTCCTACAAGAATTATGCCTCTGGTCATTATATCAGCTACAAGCTCGGGCGGAGTTTCTTCTATTGTAGCTTTAATGTTGTCAATCAAAATTTTTATAGATCTCGACAGAGCCTTTCGAATCTGTTCATCGCTTACTAAAACTTCCTTAGGAAGGCCCGTTACAATATCTCTGCCGCGCATTGTCATTTCCATTTTTTCTTCTTGAGAATAAGCTGAACCTATCCCAATTTTAATATTTTCAGCTGTTTTTTCTCCTAGAAGCAAATTGGCTTCGTCTCTTGAAAATTGGACTATATTCTCATTAAGCTCGTCCCCGGCAATTCTAAGGCTCCTGCTTGCGACAATTCCACCCAAAGATATTACGGCAACTTCTGTTGTTCCTCCACCTATATCAACGATCATGTTCCCAGCCGCCTCCTGCACAGGAAGACGAACTCCAATAGCCGCTGCCATCGGTTCCTCAATTAAATACGCTTCTCTTGCTCCAGCGCTTATAGTTGCGTCAATTACGGCCTTTTTTTCAACCTCAGTAACACCTGATGGAACACCAATAACAACTCTCGGACGAGGGAAAAAAGCAAACGACTCTTTATGGACTTTTTCTATGAAATACTTAAGCATTTGCTCTGTTACTTCAAAATCAGAAATAACTCCATCAATAAGCGGACGCGTTGCAATAATATGCGCGGGTGTTTTGCCAACCATTTTTTTTGCCTCTTTCCCGATTGCAAGAATTCTTCCAGTTTTCTGGTTAACGGCAACTACAGAAGGCTCATTTATAATAATCCCCTTACCCTTAACATAGACAAGAGTATTTGCCGTTCCAAGATCTATTCCAATGTCATGGCTAAAATAGCCGAAGATTTTATTAAACATAAAGGTGAATTAAGAATTAAGAATTAAGAATATTATTCATAATTCATGATTCTTGATTCATTTTTATAAAATTGATTGCTTTATCGGCCTTAATTATTTTAAACCCATCCTCGCTCCTTCTCTTCACCTCAACACTATCCTTCTCCAATGTCTTTTTACTTATCACTATTCTAAGCGGAATTCCAATTAAATCCGAGTCTTTAAATTTCACTCCAGCCGACTCATTGCGGTCATCATATAATACTTCAATTTTTTCTTTTTGTAAAGAATTATATATCTTTTCAGCTTCTTTTATGATATTATCATCATTTCCAAGACAAACCAAATGAACTTGATACGGCGCGATTGATTTGGGCCAAATTATTCCATTTTTGTCGTTAAATATTTCTACAACAGTTCCCATAAGACGCGACGGCCCAATCCCATAACAGCCCATTAAAACTAAATTTTCTTTGCCCTTTTTATCCAAGAACTTAAAATTAAAAGCTTGGGTAAATTTCGTGTTTAGTTTAAATATGTTTCCTGTTTCAATCGCTTTATCTTCTTTTAAATTTTCATTCCCGCACTTTGGACATTTCGGATGATTATTTTCCACAATTTCTTTGTTGATTGCAATATTACACTTTTCGCAAATGTAAATTATATCTTCACCAGCGGAAGATACAGTTTGAAACTCGTGAGAGTATTTACTGAAATCTCCGCCTGAAGCGTAAGTCAAATAAGTTTTGTTTTTAATATTTGCTCTGTCAAAAATTTTGAAATAAGCATCTTTTGCTAAGTCGTAAAATTTATTTAGATCTTCTTCGCTCGTATGGAATGAATACAGATCTTTCATTGAAAATTCTCTTCCGCGAAGTATTCCCGATTTCGCTCTTTTTTCACTCCTGAATTTTGTCTGGATTTGATATAAATAAAATGGAAAATCTTTATATGATCTTATGTATTTTTTGGCAAGAGGCGTCACGACTTCTTCATGCGTCCAGCCAAGTCCGTATTCTTTGTCAAAAAATGTTTTAACTTTCATCATCACGTCTATATCCCATCTCCCAGTTGTCTGCCAGTCCTTTTTATTCTGAAGCGCAGGCATTAAAATTTCCTGCCCGCCAATCGCGTCCATTTCTTCTCGTATTATATTTTCAATTTTCGCAAGCACTCTTTTTCCAAGGGGCAAATAAGTATAAACTCCCGCCATTGATTTATCAACAAAACCGCCCCTGATCAAAAGCTGGGCGTTCATGCTTTGTTCGTCTTTGGGAATTTCATATGTAGTTTTTCCAAAAAGCTGTGACTGTTTCATGGCATTGACAAATTATATTTTATATGATATGATAAAAAGTCTTGATTTCATCATTATTGTTATTTAAATTTAAGAGGGGATGAAATTAGGAAAATAAGATCCTGGAGGGGATAAATTTATGAAAGAAAATAATACAGAATCAATTTACGGCTTAGTGGAAAGAATGATAGCAGAAGCAAAAAAACTTAATTTTCCAGACAGCATAAAAATGGTAGCTGCTCTGAAAAAAAGAGAGTCGGTAGAAACAATGCATCTGCTGAACCACGAATTAAAAAACAGGATAGGATACCAGGTATCTTCAACAAAAGACATGTTTGAGAATGGAGATCTTACAACAATTTTTTTAACGAAAACAGGGTAATGTCTTCGTTAAACGTCCAGCTTTTTTTTGAAAGGCTGGATTTTCTTTTTCTAGCACTATCGCCAGTTCAGCGTCTTCCCCGTTGGTTTAGTGTCTCTGACCTGAACTTTTTATTTCTTTTTATCCTGTCTACAAATAATTATCACTCTGCGCGGGAACAGATGTTTCTACGCGAAAGCGGGTTTGTAACCCGTTTTTTTGTTTTGAAATTTCGTTTATCGTTTTTACATAAAAAGATTTTATAATACAATCTCTATTTCCTTCAAAACATCTGAAACGGATTGCAAATCCGTTCCTGCATAATTTGTTAAAATGTTTATATGATCATCATCCAAACAACCCCATAACCTTTCCCCAAACATCCAGTCTTGCGACATCCTTGAACGTAACAACCAACATTAAAAGCATAAGGAGCATAAAACCCACATTATTCGCTTTTGCTTCCCATGCCTGATTTATCGGCGATCCTTTTATTTTTTCAACGATCAAAAACACTAGTCTTCCGCCATCAAGAGCTGGAAACGGAAGAGCGTTTATAATCGCGAGATTAATGCTGATCAGCGCCGTAAAATTCAAAACGGCTATAATGCCAAGCGATGCCGCTTGCTGAGTCATCATTGCGATGCCGACAGGACCGGAAACCTCAGCAACTGTTTTTCCTGTTGTGAAAAGGCTCCATATAATTCCGGCAAACGCGGTAATAATAAACATTGTTAAAAATACGGTCCATTCATATCCTTTTTTTATAGCCTCAAGAAAAGAAAACGAGACATTGGCAGTATTCACAAGAGAAACGCCCATAGCTCCTTCATTTTCGGGATACTCTTTTCTCGGAACTATTTCTTTAACAACGACTTCCTCATTTCTTAAAATAGTTAATGCCACAGTCTTGCCAAGATTGTCTTTTGTATAATTTTGCAGATCCTTTATACTCTTGATCTCTTTTTCATCCGCTTTCAAAACCGCGTCTCCCAATTGAAGCTCGGAATCATCCGCTGGAGTTCCTTCTAAAACTTCAGAAATTACAACCTGTTCATTTCCCACGCTTCTAGCTTTAGATAAATCTTCTCCTTCAATATTCATCGGAGCGCCTGCCATAAAAATTATGCTAAATATCACAAAAGCCATAAAAAAATTCATTAAAACACCCGCTGAAATTATCTGAAATCTTTGGCCTATGCTTTTTGAAGAAAAACTTCTCGGATTATCTTTATTTTCTCCATCCTCGCCTACAATTTTACAATATCCGCCCAAAGGCACCCAGTTTAACCTGTATTCCGTTTCTCCTTTTTTAATTCCAAAGATCTTCGGCGGAAAACCTAGGGCGAATTCTTCAACTTTCACGCCATAAAGCTTGGCCATAACAAAATGGCCCAGCTCGTGAAAAAAAACTATAACCCCGAGTATCAGGAGGAATAAAATTATTGTGGTTAGAATCATAAAACTTAGTATTAAGTAGTTAGTATTAAGTATCAAGCACCTATATTAAGTTTGCTTAATACTTAATACTAGATACTTGATACTGTGCTAAATCGTCATTATTTCTTTTTCTTTCTTCTCTGATGCTTCTTCCAATTTTTTATTCTCTTCATTTATAGTTTTTTGAATCTCATCCTGGCCTCGAAATCTTTCATCCTCGCTAGTTTCTCCGTCTTTTTCCATTTTCTTAATCTCTTTCATCGCATCCTCTCTAGAATTGCGAACAGAAATTTTTGCCTCTTCCAAAAGATCGCGCAAATGCTTTACTAGATCTTTTCTTCTTTCTTCGGTAGGCTGGGGAACTGTAATTCTGATGCTTTCACCGTCATTTACAGGATTGAAGCCAAGCTGGGATAAATTTATTGCTTTTTCAATTTCCTTAAGCTGATTTTTCTCCCAAGGCTTTACAAGAATATTTCTGGCATCAGGAATGCTTATTGTCGCTATTTGCTTAAGGGGTGTAGGAGTTCCATAATAATCTACTATGATATCTTCCACAAGAAAAGGAGTTGCTCTCCCCACGCTTAACGCTGTAATTTCACTTTTAAAATGGCTCTGATTTCTGTCAAGCTCTTCTTTTAATGTTTTTATTATATTTTTCATAAATTTTAAAATTAATTAAGTTTTACGCGTTAATACAAACATTCCAAAAATCCCTTTTTTCTTTGGTGGTGGAGGAGGATCATAAAAAGATCCTACATAAATTACATCCGGATCTACATAGTCACTCACCGTATAGCGAACATCTCCTATAATTGGAATGACAGAACTTGACCAGCTTATACCCTTGTCTTCGCTCTTATATATAACATTGCCCGCTCCATAATATAAAATATTTCTGTTTAGGCCAACTTGCTTTACTTGGGGAATTGTACCTATTGCTGTTCTTGAAGGAGTAATCGTATTCAACTTCTCCCATGTTAATCCGCCATCTCTTGTAATTAATATCAAATTAAGATAAGTCATATAAGCAACCAGGGGATTGACATCGTCCATTACCATAGTGCTAACTTTTTTGAAATCCACTTTAACGCCTGAAGTTTTTATAATGCCTTTATTCAAAGTTTCCCATTCATTTCCTCCATTTGTTGATTTTGTAACTTCGTTTTTTGTTCTTACAATAATACCCATGTTGTTATGAAAATCAACAAGCACATTTTCAACACTGCTTTCAAACCATGACAATGTTACCCAAGTCATCCCTCTATTCTGGCTTTTTAAAAGTCCTCCTTGGCTCGTCCCTAAATATATAATATTCTTTGCGATTGAATCAATTTTGACAGTATTTACTGATTCTTTAGGTTTATCAATAATATGAGATCTTTTCCATTTTTTCCCGCCATCTTCAGATTTTAATAGTTCTCCGCTGTTATTATTTAGTGTGGCTATATAAATTATATTTGAATTTCCGTTTTCTATGGCTATATCATAAATAGTAGCAGTTTCACTTAGTATCTCATTTTCATCAATTACTTTTTTCCATGAATCAGCGCTATTTTCCGATTTATATAAACCATCTTTTCTAGTGCCTAAATATAAAACTTTATTATCTTGTGGATCCATAGCCATACTTGCAATTTTTGTTTTATCAAGGAGACCACCTTCTTTAACATCAACTTTATGCTCCCATGTTTTTCCTCCGTCAACAGATTTAAAAACTCCCTGGTGATTATTTATAATAACGGGCTCTTCTTTTGGTTTATCAGACAAATTAAGACAACCCGTGAAAGAAGTTGTTATAATTGCTATAAGCGTAAGAGAAAATATTTTATTTATTTTTTTATTCATAGTTGTAAAAATAAATTTTCAATAGCCAGTCTGGAATTTATATTTTTGGTTAAAAGATTTTTTTTGGTATTATTTATCAAATTTATATTATTTTTAATTTTTATAACTTTATCTTTATCAATCTCATTTATCTCGCTATATTCCTTTAATAAAACTTTTCTAAAATGAAAAGAATATAAATTTAATAAATCAACAATTTCATTCACTTCCTTTTTGGAAACAATCTCAGCCTCATCAAGCCTTTCAGCAGCGCTTTTTTGAACAAAATTTGAAAACCCATCCATTATGCCGATCAATTCTTCAACTTTATCTCCGTTATTTGCAAGTTCTACAATTTTTCCCGGCTTGTATCCTGATAATTCAATAATTTTTTCTATTTTAGATTGATCGCTTATTTTATTTTTCACAAAATCTTTGAGAGTTCTTCTTTTTACCGGCAGAAATTTCAGCATTTGACAGCGTGATTTTATGGTATCAAGCAAATTTCCGGAATTGGACGTTAAAAGTATTAAAATCGTCGTGCTGCTTGGCTCTTCTAAGGTTTTTAAAATAGAATTAGCGGCAGATTTACTCATCATATCTGCTTGTTCTATAATTGCCACTTTATATTTTGCCGAATATGGAAAAAGGCTTATTTTTTTTTGAAGCTCTCTGATTTGCTCAATTATTATCTGTTTCTTATCTTCATCGGGGCGCAAAATAACTAAATCCGGATTTTCTTCAATATTGTTGGCTTCATACTCTCGTGTGGAGCCATTTTGCAAAATCAATTTACAAAACGCAAGCGCAAGCGTTTTCTTGCCAATATGTTCCGGACCATCAAATAAATAAGCATGAGATAGTTTTCCCAATTTATAGCTTCTTTCCAACATATTAACTATCTGTTCATTCCCAATTATTGCATCTTGAAAAGGCGTATTTTTCTCGTCCATAGTTTTAAATTAACATATTTTTCAAGTTAAAGCAACTAGTATTAAGTATACAGTATTAAGTATCAAGCAATAAAGTAGACAAAGTTTTGAATAATCAAATTTTTAATACAGAATATAGCAATATGAAATAACGCAATAATCGAAAGATTAAGTAATATGTATTAAGTATCAAATAATTAATTTTGCTTAATACTTGCTTGTCCGCCTTGGGAGGAATACTAGATACTCAATACTAATTTATCTTGTTCCCGAACTTCCAAACCCTCCCTCTCCGCGCTGCGTATCGCTTAAATTTTCAACTTCTTCAATTTCCGCTTTTTCAACTTTCTGAAATAGCATCTGCGCTATTTTCGCGTTTTTCTCTACTCTATAATCTTTTTTTCCAAGATTAATTAAAATAACAGCAATCTCTCCCCTATATGTTGAATCAATAACGCCGCCCATTATTTTTATACAATGCTTTAGCGCCAATCCGCTCTTATCCCAAATAAGCCCTGCGTGACCTTCTGGAATTTCAATTTTTATTCCAGTTGCGAATTTTCTATGTTCGTTAGGCCTCAAAACATAATCATTTTCAGCAGAATAAAGATCAATTCCCGCGTCTCCTTGATAAGCATAATTCGGAATTTTCACTTCTTCGCTTATTTTTTGAATTTTAATTTTAAACATAGTTTAGTATATAGTATATAGTATTTAGTATTAAGTATTCCCGCCTCGCTACAGTCTCTCATTAGAGGACTGTAGCGGAAGTATTGCTTTGCGCGCTTTCTTGCCGCAGTATCATATCCAGAAACTACAGCAAAACAGAAAATATTCAAATTACTTACAGCGCCTTAGCATAAAACTATTCTCCATCAAAAAATCTTTCGATCTTCTCCCAAACCAAATCACCCACATCTTCAACACTCAGTAATTTTTCATTTTTTATGCAATTTATTTCTGTCCAATTATTGTATTTTTTGACTAAATTCAGTGATTGCCAATAGGATGATTCCTGATAAATACGGCTTTTTTCTACTTTATCGTTTTTCGCGCTTTTAATATAATTTCTAGAAACTTTTTTGGTTAACAACTTTTTTGAAATTTTATAAGGGACATTAAGAAAAATAATTAAATCTGGCTTTGGAATTTTAAAAACACTAAATTCCATTTTTTCCAGCCAATCTAAAAACTCTTTTCTTTTTTTTGGATCTAAAATTTTGCCGCCCTGATGAATTTGGTTTGAAGAAGAATACCTATCTAAAATTACAATTTTTCCTTCTTTCAACCATTTCTCAATTTTATCTCTTGTTTCCCAACGATCCGCGGCATATAAAACTGACGCTAAATACGGGCTCGTTTTTGGCGCATCGCTAAATTCATTATTTTGAAACCTGCCAATCAATTTTCCAAAGAAATTATTATAATATTGAGGGAAATCTAAAGTTGCTGTCTTATATTTAAATTTCTTAAGATGTTTCATTAATAATTTCACCTGCGTCGCTTTTCCAGCTCCGTCTATTCCATCTATAACAATAAGTTTCCCTTTTTTATTTTTTTGCATTAATTTTCTTTTAAACAATAATTAATCTCCTGAAATTTTTTTCTAAACTCAATTACCTCATCTTTAATAATCTCAATATCTTCTTTGTCTAAAATAACTTTCTTTATCAACTCTGCTATTTTTTTCATTTCTTCCTCTTTCATTCCATATCTTGTCATTTCTTGAACACCGAGGCGAATGCCAGTTGGATTTTCAGGATTTTTACTATCTTTAGGGATAATATTTTTATTGAGAATAATATTCGCTTCCTCTAATTTTTTAGCGACAAAATCCCCTCTTCCTTGCTTTTCAACATTAACAACAACTTGATGGCTTTCTGTCCATCCTTTTTCTTTTCCTAAAACAGCAAAACCGAGATTATTTAATTCTTTTGCCAGCGCTTTAGAATTTTTTAAAATCTGTGAAACATAATCTTTTCCAAATTGTTCCATTTCTTCCAACGCAAAATAAAGAGGAGGAATTCTGTGCAGATGGTGATTTGATAAAACTCCCGGAAAAACTTTGCCTTGAATTTTTCTTTGCAGATCTTTTTCTATATTTCCCAGAATTATTCCTCCTTGCGGACCGGGAAAAGTTTTATGAGTGGATGAAGTGATAATATCTACTCCTTCCTCCAAAGGATTCTGGAAAAAACCGGCGGTAATCAAACCAAAAACATGCGCGGCATCATAAATAATTTTCGCTCCGACTTGATCACAGATTTTTCTTAATTCTTTAACTGGTTGAGGAAATAAAATTACCGATCCGCCAATCACAATAAATTTTGGCTTTATTTCTATTATTTTCTTTTCGCTTTTTTCTAGATCAATCATCATACTTTCACCGTCAAATCCAAGATCAAAACTTTTAAATCCCAAAATTCCAGCCGCCCCCGCTTTCTCGTGTGATACATGAGAGCCACCCTGAATTCCCAGAGTTAGAATTGGATCGCCTCTTTCCGCCAAAGCCGAAAAAACAGCCATATTCGCGGAAGTTCCCGAGATCGGACGAATATCGACAAAATTCGCGCCAAAATGTTCTTTAAATTTCTCTTCCGCCAGGCTTTCTATTTCGTCAACATATTTCAATCCCTGATAATATCTCTCAAATGGCAGTCCTTCCGCGTAGCGGTGCATCAGATCAGAGACATAAAGGCTCTCGCAAAAAGGCGACATCACATTTTCCGAAGCGATTAAATTAACGCAATTTTGACGCCAAGCGTTATGGTTTTTTAAAAGAGATAAAAATTTTTTCATATTGTTCTCCCGCTAAGACTTAAACTGATTAAAATTGAAAAACTTTATGAACTTTATGAACTTTCAACTTTATAAACTCATTCTATTCTCCTTCCCACCTCGCCCATTTCGCGAAAACCTTCTCCTGTGCCGCAATCGCTTTTTCTTTGTTGAATTTTCTTATTCTGACTCCTTTTTTTAATTCCTTATGAGTCGGAATAAAAATATCAGCGTTAGGATTTTTGAAAAGGCAAATGGGATAAAATGGATGAGGATCTCCTTTTCGCACGCCGGTCACATTCGCTTCCGGGCAAGTTCCTTTTGCAAATCCGCGGCAGCCGACAAGTCCTCTTATGATTGAAAGTTCTTTTGTCAAATTGAAATATAACTGCGAGGCAAGGCATCTCATTTCCGGCGAAGTTCTTACGCAAAGCCGCAAAGAAAGAAAATTCAGAATAGATCTCAAATTAATCGTAAAATGATAAATTCCCACCGCTTGGCAAAATGGCAAAGCGTATCGCGCCGACTCGCGGGGAATTTCCTTATTTATAAGTTTTTCATACGCCTTCAAGCTTCCCTTGATCTCTTCCAAGAAAATCTTCCGCATTTTCAGCTTTTTTATTTCCGCTTTTGATTTTACGCGTTTCTTGCTTTTAATCAAATGCCACGGAGCGACTATTTCATAAACATCCTCCTGTTTCTTGAATTTCAACTCAAGCGGACCTTTATTCGCTTGAATATATCTTGTTGAATACCCGGAATGACTCGCCATTCTATGCTCCAGAAGCTCTGGCGCGTTTCCTTTCGTCATCTGAATATCAAACTTAATAATAATATGTTCTAAAGCTGAACCATAGTCATTTTTAATAATCATCTCAAAAATATCTTTCCCTTCAACCGACGGCGGCACACCGCTCATCCGCGCTGAATAAACGATTTCTTTCCAGGCGTCTTTTCCCTTCGTTACTTCAAAATTCCAAATTTTTGGTTTTACCTCTTTTATGACCATAAGCAAATTCTATATTTTTTAATATAATCATTATAGCATAGAATAATAAAAAAATAAGGGCTTAGTTCTTAAATTACCTCCTTGTTGGCCCCATAGTCCCGAAGGGCTGTGGAGCCAAAATGCAAACTATTAATATTTCCCTGAATTTATTTTAGGAGATTAGTTCGCAAACAGGCTCCACAGCTCTGCGGAGACTATGGAGCCAACCCATATTTTTGACTTTTAATTTTTAAAATGCTTGCTCAACTTAGGTCCGGTCTGATAAGCGTAATGCGAGCCAATTTCTTCGCCATAAACAAAATCTGCCGGCTCAATTAGTTTTTCAAAATTCATTCTGCAAATTGGCTGGTCGTCCCTGAAAATGAAATTATTTTCATAAGATCTGATTTCCAAGACCGCCTGCCGTCCTTTGATTTCGCCATTTTTGCCGTATCCAAATCCCGGATCAAAAAAACCGGCATAATGGCTTCGAAATTCCCCGTTATAAATATCATAAGCGATCATTTCTGAAGCGAAATCGCCAGGGATTCTGATTCGCTCTTTTGTGGAAAAAATATAAAAAGATTCTTTTTCTAAAATTAATTTGCCGTTTTTTGGAGAATAGATCGGCTCGAAAAAATCAGCTGGATCATAATAGTTCTTTTTTGAAAAATCCAAAACACCGTCAATTAATAAATTTTTATAGCCAATTATTTTATCGCTTTTTCCTCCGTCAAGATCTATGCTCATCACAATGCTGCCGCTATTATCTATCACCGATTTTTCATCAGGATCTATGATATTTGCATCTTCATCAAAAAGAAGCTTATATTTTAAGTAAGCCTCTTTTATCTCGTTGTAATCAAGTTTTGCTTCACCGTTAAAAAATCTGATTTGGTTTAGTTTGTCTCCAGAATTTAATTTTATCAAAAATGACTTCGGGATAACCTGAAGCCATAGTTCGCCGTTATAGCCAAAGGGCGCGCTGTCAAATCTTGAGTAATTATCAACTATTAATCTTGTTTGCAGATCAACCCTGCCTGTAGAACTTTTTGAAGAAGAAAAAGCAAATATATTTTTTGAAAGATTCAAACTCTCATTAAGTTTAATTAAATATATTCCGTTTTTTTCTAAAGGATTGTTTAGATTTATTTTATATAACGACTCCGTTTTAATAATGTCCCGAACGCTTTCATTTTTTCCTGGCAAAAACGCGCCTTTCATCCTATAACCTTCATCAGAAATGCTTAAATCAATGCTTGCCGGCTGAAGATTATTTTCATCAGCGTTTTTTATTTCCCCGCTCGCGATCATTTTCTTTATAAACTGCGAAGGAAAAGCGCCTATTTTATTTTGAGTCTGTTGAGTCATTTTAAAAATTACAAAATGAATTAGACACTGACAAACACGGACTAAAATCACAGATAAAACTGTTAGTTCCATAGTCCCGCAGGGCTGTGGAACTTTTATGCAGGATTTTTATATATCAATATATCGTCAATAATCACAAAAATAACAACAATCTACAACTCAACTTTTATTCCCGCCCCCATCGTTGAAGTAATTGTGATGGTCTTGATAAATTCTCCTTTTGCTCCGCTTGGTCTTGCTTCCTTAATAGCCTGAATAAAACTTTTTATATTTTCTCTTAACTTTTTATCTCCAAAAGAAACTTTTCCGATCAATTGATGGATATTTCCAGAATCATCATTTTTGAAGTTTAATTTTCCTTTTTTTAATTGTTCAACGGTTTTTTTAATTTCCACTGTAACAGTATCGGTTTTTGGAGATGGCATAAGGCCTTTTGGCCCAAGAATCTTAGCGATAACCGCCAGTTTTTTCATCATATCCGGCGTCGCGACAGAAACATCAAAATCAACCTGTTTTGCTTGTTTTATTTTCGCGACAAGATCCTCTCCGCCAATAATATCAGCTCCAGCCTCTTTTGCTTCTTCCGCTTTCTCGCCCTCGGCAAAAACCGCGATTTTCTTTTCTTTTCCAATTCCATACGGCAAAACAACAGACCCCCTAATAAGCTGTTCCGCCTGCTTCGAATCAATATTTGTTCTAAAATGAACTTCAACGCTTTCGTCAAATTTTGCGTTTGCGTTTTCAATTAAAAGCTTTATTGCTTCATCAATATTATAGACCTTATTCTTGTCTACTTTTTCTCTTGCGCTTTTATATCGTTTTGATCTTTTCATACTTTTTTCCTTTCTGTGGTAATAACGCGCTAATTTATTAAACGCTCCCACAATTAATTATTAATTTTACTTTAATTATTAGCGTTTATCCGTACTTGAAAATTTGTGTTGATCTGTGTGCTATTTAATATTGATTAGACACAGATTTTAAGATTTGATATTTTGAAATTTGAAATTCATTTGTAATTTGATATTTGTAATTTGATATTTCAAACATTTATACATCTCAAAAACCTTAACCTAAAAAACAAAATCTCTTAAACGCATAAATCCTCATCCCTTAATTTCTATCCCCATATTTCTTGCAGTCCCCGCGATAATTTTCATCGCGCCCTCAATATCATTAGCGCTCAAATCTTTCATTTTCAATTCCGCGATTTCCTGAAGCTGTTTTTTTGTTACTTTTCCAACCTTATCTTTCTGCGGCTCTTTTGATCCCTTTTTAATCCCAGCCGCTTTTTTAAGAAGTTCAGCAGCCGGAGGAGTTTTCATTATAAAATCATAAGACTTGTCTTCATAAACAGAGATCTCAACGGGAATAATGTCTCCGCCCATATCTTTTGACTCATTATTAAAACGAGTGCAGAACTCCTGAATATTAATTCCAGCCTGCCCTAAAGCAGGACCGATTGGCGGAGCTGGATTAGCCTTTCCCGCGAGAATTTGAAGTTTAACTAATTTTTCAATTTTTTTTGACATAATTATTTAGTATTTAGTATTTAGTATTGAGTATTTAGTATTGAATTTAATGCTGCATACTGCATACTCAATACTATATACCAGATATTATATTTTCTTTATCTGCAAAAAATCCAACTCAAGCGGGGTTTCGCGTCCAAACATCTGGACCAAGATCTTTACCTTGCCCTTTTCTTCGTCAACATCGTCAACTTTACCGTCAAAATCTTTAAAAGGGCCATCAACTATTTTTACAACTTCGCCCGGAACAACATCAATTTTGTATTTTGGCTCTCTAACTCCCATCCTTTTTTTAAGCATATTCATTTCTTCTTCAGATATTGGAGTCGGCGTAGTTCCAGATCCTACAAAACCGGTCACATTAGGAGTATTTCTAACAACGTACCATGAATCATCATTTACGATCATTTCAACCATTACATATCCCGGAAAAATTCTTTCCTCTATTGTTTTTCTTTTCCCATTCTTTATTTTTATTTTTTTCTCCTTTGGAACTAAAACATCAAATATTTTATCTTCCATGCCCATAGAATCAATTCTCTGCTTTAAATTTCTGCAAACATTATCTTCATAGCCTGAATATGTGTGCAAAACATACCAATTCCTCCCAAAATCCACTGTTTGTTTTGGCATAGTTTTCGTTTAATGATTAATTACTTTAAATTACAAAACTTTTAAAATTTGTTTACTTAGCGTAGGCATTTGTTTGTTTAGTGTTTATTTACAAAGACACTAAATAAACTAATGTTCACACTAAATAAACTAAAATCGTAATTCTGTAATTCAAGGTAATTAAACAACAATATTTCTAATTATTTCATTTAGCGCGTAATCAATTCCGCCCAAAAACGCAGCCGCTGCCAAGCTTATTCCAATAACAATAAAAGAATCTTTTATTGCTGTTTTTTTATTCGGCCAGCTAACCTTTTTCGCTTCTGTTTTTACTCCTGTAATATATTTTTTTGTTTCTTTAAAAACATTCATTTTTGCGTGATTATTAGATATTTATAAATTTTTGATTTTTAAAACAGCCCTTCAAAGGCTATTTATTCATTTTCAGGTTACAACCTCATAATACAAGTATTTTTAGATCTAGTCAATAGCCGGTGTTAGCTTCTTAGCTTGTAGCTTTTTAGCTTCTTAGGTTTCTAAAATCCATCTGTCATTTTGAATCCGCCAGTTGGCAAAGAAATTCTATCTATTAAAGACAAATTAAGTGTTTTTCCTATTTTTTAATATCTTTATATTTATCTTTTTTCGATTCTTTAAATCTCTCAAAGATCTTTATAATAAGCGCGATTACAAAAAACAAAAACAGTCCCGCTTCTATAAGCAAGATAAACTTTACAAAAATCGGCATACTTTCTTCCATAATTTTTATTTTATCTTTATAGAACTATTCAACTTTTACTGCTGTTCCATAAACCAGAACCTCTGAAACTCCTCCGCTAATAGTCGTGCTTGAAAATCTTGAGCAAACAATGGCGTTCGCGCCCATTTTTTTCGCCTCTTCTTTCATTCTATCCATCGCCTGTTCTCTTGATTCGGCAATGAGTTTCGTGTATTCTAAAACTTCTCCGCCGACGATATTTTTAGCAAATGCAAAAATATCTCGCCCTACATTTCTCGCTCTGGCGGTATTTCCCTTAACTAATCCTACTGTCTCAATAATTTCCTTGCCGGGAATTTTGTCTGTTGTTGTGATGATCATAGTTTTAAAGTTAAAAATTTAACGCTATTCTTGTGTTTAGTATAATAGTTTTTAGAAATATGGCAATAATTTATTTTTCTGTCATCCTGAAATAAATTCAGGATGACAACATCTGATATTTTAGATCCTAATTTCTAAATACTCTCTTTGCCTCTTCCCAAATCCGATCATCGCCCTTTTCCGTTTTAAGCCAATACCACCATTCCGCGCCCCATAAATATGCCTCGGAAAATTCTATTTTTTTTACATATTCTATATTTTCACGGAATTGTTCCGGGCTCATTGATTTGTATTGTTCTTCCAGAGGCGTATCTATGATCATCTTTGGTCCCCACGGTTCAGCCTGCAATTCCACGATGATTATTTTTTCCACGCCCGTAATATACATAATAATCGCCGCTTTTATTCTGTAAATAACGGAAGCGATCGGGTAATGAACGTAGCCAATATGATCATTCCAAACAATTCTATATAAAGTCGTTCCCAGAATATCAGCTCGCGTAGCGGCGCTGTGCCAAGTGCCAAGCTCGCCGCTGTCTGAAATTATAATAGGACGGCTGTCAAGAGAACGGACTAAAGAAATTTCTCTATCAAGAAAATTTTTGTCTAACTCCGGACATTCGCCAAAAGGCAAAAACGGCTCGTTTTCAACTTGCCAAGCAACAATGTTTTCTTTATATCTGTATCGCTCTACAACTTTTGTTATTACCTTAATAAGCTCATCCTGTCGCTCGTATTTGTTAAGTTCATTAGCCCAATCCGGAATATGGCATTCCGGCCATCGCGGCTGTTTTTGGCCCAAAGAAAGAATGATCTTCACTCCTCTTTTTTCCGCCTCTTCAATTTGCCAATCTAAATCTTCAAATGAGTAACTGCCTCTTTCCGCTTCAATTTCCGTCCAATAAGACGGCAAGCGCGCTCTTTTTACGCCAGCATCGTCTAATAAAGCTAAATATGTCTCTTGCCAATCCAGCCCCAAATGCTCCGCAAACGGCTTGCTAAATGTTACGCCATATTTCACATCCTCTCTTCTCGGAACATAAACAAAATAAATCGCGGACATAAAAACAGCAATCAAAACAAATATTATAAATATTTTCTTCCGTGATAGTTTTTTATATTTTTTTATTACTGACATAATTTTTTACTATTTTTTCTAAAAATATATTTGTCACGCTATAACCTCTTTTTGACGATCGTCAAAAAGAGGTTATACCTGTTTATTACATAAAAATATTGACTTAGCTGGAAATTTGAGCTATATTTTTTGTAGGTATAAAAAAATATTACAAAATAAAAAGAGGTGAGAAAAAAATGAGAGGCAATAGTTATCCATTTGGATTTGTACTTTATGAGCAAAAAAAAGTTATCATTGGAATTGAAGATTTACCTTCTTTGACAAAGTTTGGCATAATACTCATCAGCATGGTCGTTCTATTATCAATAGTTCAAACACTTATATTACAAATAGTATTATTTGTACTAATATTTTCTTATCTTATCAAAATTCTTTACTATGAAACTTCGGAGTGGCATGCCATAGAACATAAGCTTGTATATTCATTGGAAAATAATTGTCCACTTACAATAGATAATTTCAAAAAAATTCCAATAAAACATAAGCGATGCGGCATTTGGAATAAACTTTTACGCGAACCTTCTCTGAAAAAAATAAATATGGCACTGGAGGCTGGAAAAGAATATCTTAATGAAAAGGATAAATGAATTTAATTTTCCCCTTAAATTACATTGCAGTAGAATCCAATCTTTCTACTGTTTTTTTATTTTGTTTTTAATTGACAATAATGAATTATTAAATTAAGATATTTATAATATATCATGAGGGAGGTATGCTAAATTGAATAATAATAAGAAAAATAATAAAGCTGCATTAATAAGTGGAATTGGCGGAGGTATAATAACCGTAATAACTATATGTATTATTGCTAATTTGCTGAATTATTCCAATATTATGCCAAAACAGTATATTGGAATTATAATTACAATATCGTATATAGGCACAGCAATGTTTTTTGCATCCACTTATGTTAAAATAATACCCAGCAGCAGTATTAGTACAAATTGCATTTTCTGCATTTTCTGTATTTTCACCGCTTTTATCATTAATTGCTGCTATGCTTATGTGGCGCAAGTTCTTGTTTTACCTTTTGAATCTCTAAAGGATACGCAAGTTATAGGGTATACAATAATAGGAGCAGTTGGATTATGGATCAAATAAAAACTTACTAAAACCTATTCAGACAAAACTAAATCTGGATAGGATTTTTTTAAATTATTTATGATATTAATAAAACCAATCCTATTCCGATCAATCCGATCGCTATCAATTTTTTTATAATCACTTTTCTGCCAACTTGCTCATTGTATAGATTGGGAAGTTTTTTAGAGAGAATGAACGCGAAAATTAAAAGGAAGACATATTGCGACGCTTGCAAAGAATTTATAACCGCTACGCTGCTTTCCTCTATTGAAATCGCGTAGAAAATCATTACGGCAGCGAGAGCGGCGAGAATTTTATTTGGAATAAATAAATACGCTGTTCTTTTTTTGATTGTCTGCGGAGTGGAAAATATTATTTCTCTATTTTTTGAAGGGATAAGCAAAAATAATGCTCCCAAAAATCCGCCAAATTGCAAAAGAATGAATCCGTCAAAAAATGGAATGTTCAAAAATAAAAATTTTGTTAGCGTGTAATAAGACGCGAAAAGAAATCCAGCCAGAATCGCGAAGTAAAAACCTTTTATTACGATAAGCTTTCCTTTATTAAATTTTATAGACATTAAAATACCGCCAAAGACGAACAAAATAAAGGCGGCGGTTTGCCAGACAGTTAGACGTTCGCTAAGAAATACGTAAGACAGAAAAAAAGTAAATATTGGAATGGCTCCGCCGACGATCGGAATAACCCTTGATGCCTCGCTTAGCCGCACAGCTTTATAAAAAATTAGCAGAGTGAAAACAAATAAAACACCGTTTAAAATTCCTATTGCCAAATATCTTGTTTCTGGAAAAGCAAATCCAATAACCGGGATCAAAAGCAAAAAGCCAACCTGAAAAACACTGGAATAAAAAGTATATGCCACCGGACGCAGAACAGTATTAGAAACAAGATGCTTGTCTATAACTAAAACAATTGCGTTCAGAAGATGAGCGGAGATTGTGATTAGGATCCAGGATAGCATTTTGATATATTATAAGTTATTTGGAACAAGGGCTTCAGCCCGATAGTTAAATTAATATCAAACTCCAAATATCAAATATCAAACCAATATTCAATATTCAATTTCAAACTAAAAATAAAGATACTTTAATATTTGACATTTATCATTTATCATTTGATATTGATTTGATATTTGGACTTTGATATTTGATATTTTTACAATCTAAACATCAATAGTATTCCTTTTACATATTTTCGCGTATTCTCTCGCGCTTGGGCGAATTTTTGTGCTCATATCTTTATAATTCATTTCAACAAGCCCAAATCTCGGCCCGAAGCCTTCAACCCATTCAAAATTATCAATTAGCGACCAATGCATATATCCCCTTACGTCAACACCATCCTGAATAGCCCGATGAATTTGTTTAAGATGCTCTGTAATAAATTTTGCTCTTTTCTTGTCTTTTTTGTCCGCTAGACCGTTTTCAGTAATATAGATCGGCAGATCATATTTTTTAATATCTCTCAAAACATAATAAAGGCCTTCGGGATATATCTCCCAGCCCAGATCTGAAACTTTTTTGTTTTCGTTTTCTATCTTCAAAAACGGAAATTTAGATGTAATTTTTACACGATCATGAAAATAATAATTGATACCAAGAAAATCCTGATAGTTTTTTGTCAGTTCTAAAAATAAACGGTTTTTAAAAAAATTAAAAGCGCTTGCCGCCGTTTTATTTAAAACAGAATTTTCATTATAAACGTCCACAAAGGAAAGATTTTGCGCGACGCCGACTTTCGCGTTCTCATTAATATCGTGTATGGCTTTATACGCTTTTTTATGAGTTTCTATAAAATTATAAAAAACTTTTGGGACAGCTAACAAATTATTTTTTTGAGGGGGAAATTTTCCTAACACATAAGAAAGAGAAGTATATATCATGGGTTCATTCGTTGTCAGCCAAAAATCAACAAGATCATTAAGCTCTTCAACCACAAATCTTGTGTATTCTTCAAAGTATTCCGAAAATTTTGAATTTTCCCATCCGCCCTTTTCCGACATCCACAAGGGAAGGGTCCAATGCCAAATTGTAACCATTGGTTTTATCCCTCGTTCTCTCAGCGCTAAAAGCATTTTTCTGTAATGCTCTATTTGCTTTCTGTCAAATTTTCCTTCTTCCGGCTGGATTCTCGACCATGAAAGCGAAAAGCGATGAACATTTTGGTTTAACTCTTTTGCCAAATCAAAATAATGCTCATAATTCAAATAATAATTACAAGCGGTCCTTGCCGGAAATTTCTTTGACCAATCGCAATTCTCAACATTACCCTCTACCTGATACGAAGAAACCGATGACCCCCACAAAAAGCCTTTTGGAAATTTTAGAGTTTTTTTTGGCATACTGACATTTTAACATATTAACATACTAACATTTTAACAAATTTCTGTAATTACAATTTTGATAAAAATTGTCATCCTGAATTTAGTTCAGGATCTTTCGACTATTACATTTAGCTTATATTAAATTCAACACATTCTAACTCTTGGATGATTTATAGGTTAATTTAATGTAACATACAATAGATTCTGAACTAAATTCAGAATGACAATATAACAATGCAACAATAGAACAATAGAACAATAGAACAACCTAATTTCATTATACACTAAAATTGAATTAAAAAAAGAATGCTCATCAAAATCTTAAAATAAATATTATACTCTATTATCTATTGACTTGTTATTCTTTATGTGATAAAAAGAAAATAGCTTATAATTTTTATTGTAAAATAAAGATTGAGAAAATGCTAAAGGAGGATTATGATGAAAGAAGAAATAAACAAAAAAGTGGAAGAACACATTGACAGTCTCGTAAAAATGTTTATTGAAGATCTAAGAAGAGTTTTAAGCACCGGAATAAACTCTCAAGAGCTCGTTCGACTATTTCTGGAAGAGAGTATAAAAGTAAATATTCCTTCCATAGGAAAAACCAACAAGAAAATAAGAGGAATTGTTTTCACAAGAGTAAACAATATTCTTTCTGAAAAAGGAATTTATGTTAAACGTATAAGAAAGAGTGAATTTAATTGTCGAGTTTCACTTATTGGAGATTTTCCTTCAAAAGAACCATGGATTCGCGTTAAAGATGATGAGATTATATTAGAAAAGCGCTATTTAATAGAAAGTGGAAAGAGAGCTTTTGAGGAAATTACGAAAAGGCTTGTTGAGGATATAAAAGATTCCGCTGTTCTCTTTGGAGAAAGAGCTGTGAAGCTGCGTTTAGGAGAAACAGTACATCTTCAAGACATTAATATACTGCTCTCGATAAAATCAGAAACTGCAAGAAGGAAGATCATCTTAGCTGCTGTCCAAAAATTAAAGGAAGTGCAGATAGCGGCAGAATTTGAAAAATGCAAAAGCAAAAAAGAGAAGGGGCGTTATGATTGTACGATTTATATGATCGATAACGCTTCTTAAGGCATTATTATAATGCCTTTTTTTATTCTTCCCCATTTTCCAATTCCTTCTTCACCTCCTCAAATTCATTCTCAACTTTTTTCAGACGATCTTTGCTGGCTTTGATCAGTTTCATGCCTTCTTTTACTTTCTCAAGACCTTTTTCAACATCAACTTCTTCCTGCGATTCAAACCAATCCACTATTTTTTCCAATTTTTTAAGCGACTCGCTCAAATTTGCTTTTTCCATATTTTTTAAGTTAGTTTTTAATACTTTTAATTTGTCTGTCATCTCGAGCGATCAGTCGAGAGATCTGCAAGCGGATAGAATAAGTTGGTTCCATAGTCCCTTTAGGGCTGTGGAACCTGTTTGCAAATATCCTGCATTTAGGCTCCACAGGGCTCCGCCACAATGGAGCCAACGAAATCTTATTTCCTGACACCCCTCACCCCAGCCTCAATATCCCCGTCAGAAACTTTTATATCAATAACATCTTCTCTTTTTAATTGCTTTACGCTTCTTATAATTTTTCCTTTAAGCGACACTATACTGTAGCCAAGCCTCAACTGCCTTTCCGGATTGCTCGCGTTTATTACATTTTCAAAAAGACTTATTTTGTTTTTTGTGTCTGTAATTTTTTGGCTATAATTAGCCAATATTTGACTCGCAAAGTTATCAGTTGCGCGTCTCGCGCTATCAATCGCGTAATTTATATTTTCAACTATTTTCAAAAAATTATTTTCCGCGCCAGCAAATCTTTGCAGTATGTTTTCAAATTTACTGTTTAGACTAAAAGAAATTCTTTCAATTCTACGCTTGGATTCATATAAGCATTTTTCAAATGAATTCGTAAGAATTGCTTCGTTATTATTCAGTTTTTCAAGAGCCTTGTCCCATGATTCCCGAATTGCTCTTGCCGCCGCTGTCGGAGTTGAAACCGCGGCATCACAAGCGAGAGAAACAAGAGAAATATCTTTTTCATGTCCAATTCCGCAAATAACAGGAATTTTCAAATCCGCAATTTCTCTCACTAATGCTTCGTTATTAAACGCCTGCAAACTTTCAAGGCTTCCTCCTCCTCTTATCAAGACAAGCGCGTCTAATCCTCTCATCTTTTTAAATTGTCGAACGGCTTTTATCAGGTCGAATACCGCCTGTTTTCCTTCAACGCTTGAATCCATAAATTTAATTTTAAATCCATAGCTTCCCAAATTTGTCGTAAAATCCCCTATCGCAGCGCCCTGGCTTGAAGTTATAAGTCCGATTGTTTCCGGCAGTTCCGGCAGAAGTTTTTTTCTTTCAGGAGCAAACAACCCTTCTTTTTCAAGTTTATTTTTCAATTCGTCATAAGCTTTTTTTAACGCCCCTTCTCCCGCAATTTCGATCAGGCTTGTTTTCAAACTTAACTTTCCATAAGGCTTATAGATCTCAGGATAGCCGCTTACAATAATTTCATTTCCAATTTCAAGCTTTACGCCGGAGATCTCATATTGATACCGAAAAATTAAGCAATTAATAACACTGTTATCTTTCTCGTCTTTTAAGCTAAAATATACCACCTTCTCTCTTTCGTCAACACTTGTCACTTCGCCTTTCAATCTTATATCCTCCGTCATTAATTTTTCATTCAAATGATCCAAAAATTCGCTAACGGAATAAATTTTTTCTTTTTGAATATTGTCATTGCGAGGAGTGGAGCGACGCGGCAATCCCGTTGTTAAAGAATTTACAGCTTCATTCTCATGAACATCTACAAAAGATTGATTTATATTTTTACCAGCCTGTCCGGTAGGCAGGCCTGTCTGCCGGGTAGGCAGAAAAAACGGCTGT
>JAGLXN010000020.1 GCA_023132875.1 Candidatus Parcubacteria bacterium | reverse complement strand
TTCGGCAGCACGCGAAAAATTTCAACCATTTCCCTTTTGGCCGTCGCGTCTCTCCACGCTCTTAATTTTCTGAGAAGATTTGGATTCATAACAGCATACTAACATTTTAACATATAAACATTTTAACATTCATAATAAACTTAACAATTGTCATTTCGAATCCCGACAGGGTGAGAAATCTAAAAGCAATACTATGCAGAGGTAATAATAAATTATTGAATTAATTATGTATTTGTTTAAATGTTTATATGTTAGTATGTTAAAATGTTTATATGTTATCAACCCTAAGAAACTAAAAAGCTACGACCTAAAAAGCTAATTTAACTGCTCAATTCTTTTATTTATATTCTTCAAAGCATCACCGCTATTGAATTCTTCCATTTCAGATATTTCTTTCTCAAGAAGCTCATTTTCTTTTTCCAATTCAGTGGCAATATTCTCAATAGAAGCCGGAATATTTTTATCGCTATTATATAAAAATAATCCTATAAAAACAAGTATAACAGCGATCATTCCAAAAATTAATCTTTTATTTAAAATTATTAAACTTTCCAAATCGGAAGCTTTTGTTATTTTTTCTTCTGCCGTTTGAGCAGGTATTTTATTTTTAAAACGCGAAGAAACGGCAGCTTTTTTTGCCGTATTGTAATTCTTCAACAAATCTCCTTTGCCTTCTTTTTTTACGCGCACTATATCTTCAACTATCCTCATTTTTTTGTTTTAGTTATAATCTAGCTTCTTAGGTTCTTAGCTTTTTAGGAATAAAATGAAAATGAAATAGACTGACACACGAGTTATATAACAGATTATTCCCCTCTTGCCTGTCCGCCTTGGGAGGAAGAGGGGTAGGCTGCAAAGCAGACGGGGTGTGTTATTCGTAGCAAATTCACTTTACTTTTCTTCAACAAATAACAAACTATATTATCATTCATTTGTCGCTCTATATTTTCTCCGATTTTGTCATCTTGATAACCCCTAAAAAGCTAAGAAGCTACGGCCTAAGAAGCTAGTAACAACCTAATACGCTTCCGGCAACAGCTGCCGCGACTTTCTTATCAAGCGGGTCTGGAAGAATATTTTCGGCCGTAGGATTTTTAACATAATAAGCCAATGCTTTTGCCGCGTTTATTTTAATTTCATCCGTAACTTTTGACGCTCCGCTGTCTAAAAGTCCTCTGAAAATTCCAGGAAAGACTAAAACATTATTAATTTGATTTGGAAAATCGCTTCTTCCCGTGCCAATAACGGCAGCTCCGCCTTTTTTTGCTTCGTCCGGCATAATCTCCGGAATTGGATTTGCCATCGCGAAAATAATCGGATTGTTGTTCATAGTTCTGACCATATCAGCGTTCAATATTCCTCCTTTTGAAACGCCGATAAAAACATCCGCGCCGATCAACGCGTCTTCCATGCTTCCTTGCGCATCATTTTTATTTGTTGTTTCCAAAAGTTTTCTTTTTGTCAGATTTAGGTCTTTCCTGTTTTTGCTTATTATCCCTTTGCTGTCGCACACGGCTATATCCTTTGGATTCAGCTCGCGCGATATCATTTTTGCAATTGCGGTTCCCGCCGCTCCCGCTCCGACAACTGCGATCTTCATGGAACTTATTTTTCTTCCAACGGCTTTCGCGGCATTGATCAGCGCGGCAACAACGACTATCGCGGTTCCGTGCTGATCATCGTGCATAACGGGTATTCCAATGCCTTGTAATTTTTCTTCAACATAAAAACAATTCGGAGCGGAAATATCCTCCAAATTTATTCCTCCAAAAACAGGAGATATGTTTTTTACAATTTCAATAATTTCATCCGGATCTTGCGTTTTCAGGCATATCGGAAACGCGTCAACATTGGCAAGTTCTTTAAATAAAATAGCCTTTCCTTCCATTACGGGAATTGAAGCTTCCGCGCCGATATTTCCCAAACCCAAAACAGCGCTTCCATCGGAAACAACCGCGACAGTGTTTTTCTTTATAGTGTATTCTCTCGCCAATTTTTTATTTTTAGCGATCGCGGAAGAAACTTCAGCAACACAGGGAGTATATGCCATGCTCAGATCCTCCTTGGTTTTAATCTCAAATTTACTTTTAATTTCCAGCTTCCCGCCGGTTTTTTTATGTAATTCCAACGATCTTTTACAGTTCATGGTTTTTTAGATTATTAGGTTATTAGCTTTTTAGGTTTTTAGGTTTTATGTTGATATGTTATTTCGACTAATCGGGTTCGAAATAACAAGAAAGAAGTCTGTCATCTCGAAGAAGTGGTAACGACTGAGAGATCTATGAATTATCTTAGTCTCTTTTAATATATTATTAACTGTGCATAGTATTGTTTTTAGATTTCTCACCTTAAAAGGATTCGAAATGACAGGCAGTGCAGCGAATTTTGAAATGACAGTAACAAGAACCTAAAAAACTAAGAACCTAAATCATCACTCCGCGCGCTTTTTACGCTCTATATTATATCCTTATTCTACTCTATTTTTTCACTTTTGTTAACTCCTATTTGTTTATTTCTATTTAAACCGGATTTTAAAAAGCGTAGTGTATTTTGCAACGGCCGTCCTGAAAGACACTACGCTTTTAAAAAGATGATATCTATATTTTTCTTAATTCTTCTTAATAACCTCTTTACTCACGATCGTAAGTAAAGAGGTTATACTTAAAAAACTAAAATAAAATTGATATTATTAGCCTATGGCCTCTTTT
>JAGLXN010000002.1 GCA_023132875.1 Candidatus Parcubacteria bacterium | reverse complement strand
AGTCTAATAATAAAATAATGACTGAAAAACTATGACTAGACCAAGAATTATTAGATGCGTCAACTTCAAGCCGGAAGTTACTTATTTCAAGCCTCAAGGCATTCCTTTATCATCTCTTGAAGAAATTAAGTTAACAATAGACGAACTGGAAGCTATACGGCTCAAAAATTACAAAGGCTTAGAACAAACCAAATGCGCGGAAAAAATGAAAATATCCCAAAGCACTTTCCAGCGAATCTTAACTTTAGCCAATAAAAAAATTGCCGATGCTTTAATAAACGGCAGGGCAATAAAAATAGAAAGTGATTTTATAAAAATGAATGAAGAAAAAATGAGAAAATTTAAATGCGAAGAATGTAAGTATGAATGGGAAGAACCTTTTGGCACAGGTAAAAAAGGCATTGAAATGTCTTGTCCAAAGTGCAAATCAAAACTGGTCCACAGAATTGATTCTGGCGGACACGGATTCGGCAAACAGCCATGGGGATATAGGGGAAAGAAATAGAAAAAGAAAGTGAGCGGGCAAACATCGTTGGCTCCATATTTCCACCCAAGGCGGAGGGACCCATGTGGAACTTTTTGTGGTTCCAAAAATGATTATTTAAAACAAATAAACTTATCTTTTCATTTTTTTTAGTCCTTGCCACCATTCATTTGAATCTGATTTTTTTAATTCATCAAATAATTCTTTTGCAGTTTCTGTTTTAAGGCTTTTTTCAATGTTATTCATCCAATCCTTTGCGTATTTATATCCTATTTCCATATACGCTTTTGCCGTAAATGCCATATCAAGCCAGTTAGCGTCTCTGGCTATAATTCCAGCCACCGTACTTCTATCTTCTACCTGTTTCCACATTTCAAATATTTCTTTTCCTATCTCGTCTAATTTTTCTGTTTGTTCCTTAGCGACTTTTTCCTCTTCAACTTCTATATATCTATTTGCTACTCTATGAATATCCCCTATCCTGCTTTCGGCCATATCGTGAAAAACGATTATTGAACAAACTTCGCAAGGATTTTCATATTTTTCAAGCTTCGCCAAAATAAATCCAATTTGCGCAGATCTTAAAGAATGATCGGCAACACTTTCCGGACTTTTTATTCCGATCATCCTCCAACCTTCATGTTTGATCCTTGAAAGCTGTTTCAATTCAAAAATAAAATTTATTATGTTCTTATTTTTCATAATTATCGCATTAATTATTAATTTATATTTACCAGAAATTTCAAAATTCGTTATTCTAAATTCCAATCTTGAGCGGGTAACGGGAGTCGGACCCGTCTCTCGACCTTGGGAAGGTCGCATAATACCGATATACTATGCCCGCTTATTTGAATAATGAATCTGGAATTTAGAATTATGAATTATTTACATTTAAAAAATGTGCTTGATGCTAACTACTTGATGCTTGATACTATTTTGTCGCAAAAAAATAATTCCACCATTTTATATAATTTGGCAAGTTTTCATTGTTAAGCTCATCTTTAATTTCAATTCCTTCATCGCTGTTGCTTTGTTCAGTTATAATGATTAACTTTTCCCCTTCCTTTCCTAAGCCAAATCTCTTTCTTGCTTCCGCTTCTTTATATTCAGAGGTTCTACAATATTCAATAAGTTGTGAAAGCTTATATATATTTTTTTCACGAGATTCCATCTCCTTCTGCAAAGAATTAATTTCTTTCTGAATTTGATATTCCCTATAATATTCCTTTCCTAAATTTATACCTAAAAAGACTATAATCAGAACACCTGCTAAAACAAACAGCCTAAAAGAAAATATTCTACTTATAAAACTTTTTTTTCTTTTTCTAAAAATCATAATTTTATTAGCTTCTTAGGTTCTTAGGTTGTAGCTTTTTAGAAAATTATCCAATAATCCTAAGAAGCTAAGAAGCTACAACCTAAAAAATTAATAATATGGACTTTATATAAGATTAATGTTATTATTTAAACAGAAATAATTTCTACTATAAATAAATATAAATAATTCATCCCTTATGAAAACGAAAAAAATCAAAAACGCAATTAAATTTATTACTGTTAGCTTAATTGGCTTAAGTCTGTTATTTTCTTTAATATTGCCTCTATTTTTCTATTAAGATTCACGCAATCAAACACTTAAATTCTAAAATAATATTTTCAGCTTTTGAACAAAAACCAAGCAATACGCTTGAGTTTTTTATTTTAAAAAGCATTTTTCATTTTCTTATTGACTCATACACAATTTAACCCTTGTTTAATTTTCTCGTTCTATTCCACCATTCTCTTCTGTTGGTTCAATTGTCTCAATTGAACCTTTTATTTTGATTGCAGGATTAATATTCCTATAAAACAGTAATTTGATTTATGGCATGGTCAATTCTGAAATCTAAACTTATGGTTCAATCGTGGACGATTAAACCAACACGAAGTGTATGGCAGATACATGGGCCGGCCCCTACTATACATCTAAGTTCCTCACTCTCTTTGCGTGGGTTTGGATAAACTTTTTTCTAGGCTCTACTTCATTGCCCATTAAAGTATTAAACACCATATCAGCCTCTTCGGCATCCTTGATTGACACTTTCTTCATAATTCTAGTTTCCGGATCCATTGTTGTTTCCCAAAGCTGAGTTGGATTCATCTCTCCAAGACCCTTATATCTCTGAATAATTATGCCTTTCATCTCCGCTTCTCCGCTTTCTTCCCCTGTTTCTTCCGCCTCTGCTTTGCCTTTATCTTTAGCCTTTTCTTTTTTTTCTTTTATCTTTCTCTGGTCAAGTTTCATCCTAAATTCTTTTATGACATCATCTTTTTCTTCTTCCGTAAAAACATATTTAAATTCTTTTCCAGCTTGAATTCTGAAAAGCGGCGGTTGGGCAATATAAATATGCCCTTCAGTTATAAGCTGTTCGAAATACCTATAAAACAAAGTCAAGAGCAATGTTCTGATATGAGCGCCGTCAACATCAGCATCAGTCATTATAATGATTCTGTTGTATCTCAATTTTGAAATATCAAACGACTCGCCAACGCTTGTTCC
Organism: Candidatus Parcubacteria bacterium; assembly: GCA_023132875.1. GTDB lineage: Bacteria > Patescibacteriota > Minisyncoccia > JAHIHE01 > JAGLIN01 > JAGLXN01. The sequence continues at coordinate 9,699 of JAGLXN010000002.1, read as the reverse complement.
AAGAGCAATTACCAAAGTCTTAATTTCATTTGAAGAAAGCATCCTGTCCAGTCTTGCTCTTTCAACATTCAAAATCTTTCCGCGAAGCGGCAAAATAGCCTGAAAAGACCTGTCTCTGCCCTGTTTCGCGCTTCCGCCGGCGCTATCTCCCTCAACAATGTAAATCTCACAGTTCTCCGCTTTTCTTTCGGAACAATCAGCCAGTTTTCCGGGAAGCGTCATACCTTCCAACGCCCCTTTTCTTATAATTGTATCTCTAGCAGCGCGAGCTGCCATTCTTGCCTTGGCCGTTAAGATGCACTTGCCGAGAATTTCTTTGGCATTATTTGGATTTTCTTCAAGATATTCTTCCAAAGCAGAAGACATAATTCCCGCAACAATAGATTTTACATTGGCGTTCCCAAGTTTTGCTTTTGTCTGTCCTTCAAATTGAGGATCTTTAAGTTTGATGTTTATAACAGCTGTCAATCCTTCCATAATATCATCACCTGTTAAATTCTCGTCCTTTTCCTTTAAAAACCCTTTCTTTCTGGAAAATGAATTAAATGTCCTTGTTAGCGCAGACTTAAATCCGACCAAATGAGTTCCTCCTTCTATGGTATGTATATTATTCGCAAAAGCAAAAATATGCTCTTTGTATCCGTCATTATATTGCATTGCAATTTCTACTGATACATCATCTTTTTCTTTTTCAACATAAAATGGAATTTTATTTTTAACCTCTTTTCCCCTGTTCAAATGCCGAACATAAGAAATAACTCCGCCGTCAAAATAAAATGAGTATGATCTCTTTTTATCTTTTTCTCTTGAGTCTGTTATTTTTATCTTAACCCCTTTTGTAAGATATGCCTGCTGTCTCATTCTGGAAACAATTTTATCCCAATCAAATTTTATTTCAGGAAACATTTCACTGTCCGACTCAAAAATAATTGCTGTTCCGGTTTCCTTTGTTTTTCCTATTGATCTTATTTTTGTGCTTGGTTTTCCTCTTTTGAATTCCTGCATCCAAATTTTACCATCGCGTTTTACTTCAGCTCTGAACCAACTGCTAAGCGCGTTAACAACACTCACGCCAACCCCATGCAATCCTCCAGAGACTTTATACCCTTCGCCCTCAAATTTTCCGCCAGCATGAAGAACGGTTAAAACCGTCTCCAGCGTTGATTTTTTCGTTTGCGGATGCTTTTCCACGGGAATACCTCGTCCGTTATCACTGACTCTCACCTTATTGTCCGGCAGAAGTTCTAACTCTATATTATTGCAATATCCCGCCATTGCCTCATCAATCGCATTATCAATAACTTCCCATACTAAATGGTGAAGACCTTCAAGACCTGTCCCGCCGATATACATCCCAGGCCTCTTTCTCACCGGATCCAATCCCTTTAAAACCTGGATTTGTTTGGCGCCATATTCGGCTTTTTTACCACGAACCTCTTTTTTCGCTTTTATATCTGCAGTTTTTTTGCCTTTTTTTACCATAAATTTCAATAAATTACTGTTTATTATTAGTAGGCTTGTTGTGTAATTAATTTCGTAACGAGGTTTTCATATTTTGAGGCATAATTTTCCAAAAATTTTTGAGGTTTAGCCTAAGCTAAGCTGAAAAAATTTTGGGGGAATTTGACCAAAATATGGAAATTGCAGTAGGAATTAATTACACAACAAGCCTACTGTATCAGTATACACTAAAAAAGCAGATATTTCAAGAGAAATTCCGCTTTATTGAAGTTGTTTATTTAAATTGTCATCCTGAATTTATTATTGTCATTCTGAACTTGTTTCAGAATCTTTTGTATAACGGGATTTGTCATCCTGAAACAAGTTCAGGATGACAAAAAACTAAAGTTTAACAAACCCCCAGCTAAAGCTGGGTAGAAATAATTTCTTAACAATTTAGCAATATAACAATTTAGCAATATAATTTACAAAACCATCTCCGCTGCTTTGATGATCGGATAGGCCGTAGGCGGAGCGGTGATCAAAGGATGAGTGGCAACTTGTAAATTAGCAAGTTCCCGCACGGTCATTTTTTTCTGAATAGCAACGGCAATCAAATTTATCATTTCCGCGATACTCTCCGGTCCTGCAACTTGTCCGCCGATTAATATTTTTGACGATTTTTCAAAAACAAGTTTTACTTTAATTGTTCCTGTGCCGGGCAAAGTCTCCGGATGATGATTTGGCGCTTCGCTTACACCGACAGCAATCGCAATATTTTCTTCAGCCGCTGTTTTCTCATTCAGCCCCACAGAGGCTATAACCAATCTATTAAGACAAGTGGAAAAAGCGGCAATAGTTCCCTCATTTCTTACCAAATTTTCAGAAGCGCGATATAAATTAGCGCCGGCAATTCTTGCTTCATAGCAAGCTACCGAAGCAAGCATTATTAAATTGGATTTTCCAGTGAAAAAATTTCTGGTCTCGGCGCAATCACCAACGGCAAAAACATCGGGAATATTTGTCCGCATAAATTCATCTGCTAAAACTCCTCCTTTTTCCACTATTTTAATTCCCGCCTCTTTAGCCAGTTTAATATTCGGTCTCGCGCCAACTGACATTATCACTAAATCAGCAGAAATTTGTTCGCCATTATTAAGTTTCACCGCCTCTACTTTATCTTTTCCTATTATTTCCTCCACCGCGGTTTTGAGATAAAGCTTCACTCCTTTTTCTTTAATTTTTTCTTCGCCGGCAATGGCAAATTCTTCATCAAAAGGAGCGATCAAGCAATGCTCTAAAATTTCCACGATACTGATGTTTTTTCCTTCCATCGCGCTCAATTCTTCCGCCAGCTCCACTCCGATAAAACCGCCTCCAATAATAACAATATCTTTTGCCTGAAGAACCGCTTCTCTCAAATCTTCTAAATAAGACATATCTTTCTTAATTTGATACACTCCGCTTGTCTCCACTCCTTTGATCGGAATCACAGCGGGATTGGAACCGGTCGCCAAAACCAATTTGTCATAATTTATTTCTTCCTTGTTTCCAAGCGTTACTTTCTTATTTTCAGTATCAATGTTTGTCGCTTCTTCAATAACCAAATCAATTTTATTTGCCTTGTATGCCTTGTCCGGCATTGTGTCTTTTTTTACAGCATCCAGCCGATTGAAAATATACGGCAGTCCGCAAGGAACAGCGCACTTTGAATACTCTCTAACCAGAATAATTTTCTTATCCGGATTATTTTTTCTCGCGGTCACCGCGGTCACCAATCCCGCCGGTCCCCCGCCAATAATTAAAATATCCGTTTTTTTCATGGTTTTTGTTTATTTAATTAATTTTTCTTGCAACATCTCTTTTTGTTAAATCAACTCTTTTTGCGCTTGATACTGAAGCAATAAATAATATAAAGACAATTAATAAGCTTTCTGAAATATAATTATTGTAATAATTCATAGTTAAGAAACCGAACAATATAACAAACAGCGTTAAAATTTTCAAATTATTGATCTTTGTTTTATTAAACGAATTTGCAAGATCCGAAAAATGTTCTTTTAGTTCTGCTCGTCCGCTGCGAACATCATATCTATTTTTACTAAGAAAAAAGTCAATGATTTTAGTAAACATTATAAGACAAACAAAATATATCCAAATATATAAAAATATTCCTCCCTTAAAAAACGATGACAAATAAGATAAATATATATTGCCGCCATCTCCTGATATTTGATAAATATTTATTAAACTAATAATCAAAAAAAGTGCAACATACCACAAATATAACAATCCTTTATAAAAATTTTTCAATTTACTTTTAAATAAAATCAACATCAAAACAATGATTGTTGGAAGATAGATTATTTTTGTAAAATAATCATCAAATCCTAATCGTGTGATGCAATAATATAAAAATATAATGTTAAGAGCAAATAAACTTATTTCATTAATTTTCAATAATATTTTTTTCTTGAAACTTAAAGTAAATGCTACTATAAATCCTATATAAAATATATAGATTAACAAATAAAAAGTGCCAAAATCAATTTTTTGTCCACTTTCAGCAATAGCAGACAAAACAATGAATACAAATAAAAATCCTCTCCCTATGTCTTTTATCATCTCCTTTAAATCACCTCTTTTAAAACCTACTAATAAAAATGCCTGTATAAAAATGCCTAAGCCAAAAAAGATACTATTAATTATTTCGTTTGGCATATTTAATTCTAGTTAATAAATAACCTTCTTTGTTAATTAAAATTAAAAACAATGAACCAATAAAAGTACGTCTTCTCTTATTTAATAATAGATTCTGAAACAAGTTCAGAATGACAGATATAATTTAAAATCCGCAATGCTAAAGCTGGACAGAACAATATCCAATATCCAATATTTATTTCCGAATTTCTCCCCCCATCTTCCCTAACTCCCCAATAACATTATCCTGAATAATCAAAACTTCCTCATCTTTCAAAGTCCGATCTTCCGCTTGATAAAAAATTCTAAAAGCAATGCTTTTTTTATTTTCTCCAAGACTTTTTCCGCGATAAATATCAAACGGCTGAATATTTTTGATTAATTTATTGTTAACGCCAAAAATAGCTTTTTTAATATCGTCCCATTTCACACTTTCATCAAATACAACGGACAAATCAAGTTCAACTGAAGGAAATTTGTTTATTTTCTGATAATGCTTTTCTTTGCTGTAAAATTTTAACAATTCTTCTTCATAAATTTCAAAATAGGAAACTCTTGTTTCTATATTAAAAGCGCTGGAGACATTTGGATGAATTTCGCCGATTTTGCCGATTGTTTTATTTTGATAAATAATTTCAGCTGATCTGCCTTCGTGCCAAAAAGATTCCGCAGATTTAATTTCTTTATAAGTTAATTCGTTAATTCCTAATCTACTAAACAAAACATCTAATTGCCCTTTCAATTCATAAAACAAACTGTCTTTAATATTTTTATCAGCCACAACTCCCGCAAATATTCTTTTTTCGTTTGGCAGTTTATTATTATTTTTTAAATATACCCTTCCCATTTCAAACAACGCAAAACCATCTTTATATTTCAAATTCTTTTCAACATTCTTCAAAAGATAAGGTAATATACTTGTTCTTAAAAATTTGTGTTCTTCGCTCAAAGGATTTTGAAGTTCAAGATGATCCTCTATTTTTAAGCCGAGACTATTAACATCCTTTTCGCTCACAAAAGAATAATTATAAATTTCACAAAAACCAAGCCCTTCTGAAATTATTCTAAGATCTTTTTCTAATGATAACATTTTATCAGACAAGACCGATTTCATTTCAACTTCCGGCGCGATTTCTGGAATATTTTTGTAGCCATAAATCCTGCCGATTTCTTCAATAATATCATTCGCCCTTTCAACGTCTATTCTAAAGGTTGGGACTTTTACTTTTATGATTTCATTTTTTATTGCCGCTTCAAAATCCAATGACTCCAAAATTCTCACTACTTTTTTTTCAGCAACCTCAACTCCTAATAAATTCTTAATTTTCTCAAAGTTAAATTCTATTTCTTTTTTCTTAACTGGATTCGGATAAATATCTATTATATTTTTTTCCACTTTACCGCCCGCCAAATCTCCAGCCATTTCAATCGCTTTCATCATTACCAGCATGGTTATTTCCGGATCAATTTCTCTTTCAAAACGATAAGACGATTCAGATGATAATTTCAACCGTTTTGATGTTTTTCTGATATTTGCGCATTCAAAATTCGCCGATTCAAAAATTATATTTTTTGTATTTTCATTAACCGCTGTTTTTTTGCCACCCATCACCCCCGCAATCGCAATCGGATTTTTATCATCCGCAATGACCAAATCATTTTCGTTTAGTTTATAAGTTTCGTCATCAAGAGCCAAAATACTCTCGCCCTTTTTGGCTTTTCTAATAATTATTTTCGTAGTTTTGGATTTTGAATTTGTGATTTGTTTGGAATTTGGAATTTGGAATTTGGAATTTATCTTATCCGCGTCAAAAGCATGCATCGGCTGTCCATACGCCAGCATTACATAATTCGTAATATCAACAATATTATTAATAGACTTTACCCCACAACTTTCCAATCTATTTTTCAGCCACCGCGGCGATTCTTTTACTTCAATATTTCTTACAATGGTCGCTGAATATCTGCGACATAATTCCTCGTTTTCTATTTTTACTTTTAACAATTCATCGGACTTTAATTTTTTAAGATTTATTCTTGATTCTTGATTCTTGATTCTTGATTCTAATAATACCGCTATTTCCCTCGCCACTCCTAAATGATTCAAACAATCGTGCGCTCGATTTGGCAAGATATCAATCTCAAAAATCACATCGTCAAGATTTAGAGCTTTTTTTATCAGAGTTCCATTTTTAACATCCTTATCAAAAAATGTTATACTAACCCCCTCTTTTAAAAGCCCCAGTTCTTGATCTAAACAAAGCATTCCTTCTGACAATTCGCCTCGTAATTTGCTTTTTTCAATTTTCTTATCTCCAGGCAAAATAGTCGGAGCTAAAGCAACTGGAACCTTGAGACCAACTTCTATTTTTGCCATCTGTCCAAAAATAATCTGCCTTGGTTCTTTTTCTCCCACATCAACTTTTGCTATACTCAATTTATCCGCGTCAGAATGCTTTTTGACTTCTAAAATCTCCCCCACAACAACCCCATCCAATCCCTCACCTTGATAAATTATATTTTCCACTTCAAAACTATGCATCGTCAAAACCTCCGCCAGCTTTTCTGGGGAGATATTTATCTCAACATATTCTTTGAGCCAATTATATGATATTTTCATTTTGTTTATTTAATTTAATAATATGTATTTATAACTCTTGTTATATTCCCGTCTGTGACTCTTATTACAGTGCAATCATTTATGCAAATATTGCTAAAAAATAAAGTTTCTTTAAATTTATTGCATTTTCCAATAGGTTCTATTCCTGTTACAGCAATCCATTCATCCAAAGCTATCGGCTGATATGCATCATATTCTGTCTTTAAATCGTAAAAATTCTTATCCCACCTTTTTTTTATTTCACTAAAATTTTCAATTTCACAAAATCCTTCACAATCACTATTATTCTTACAAAGTTTTCCATGATCATTGTTTATTAATCTGCATTTTGCAGTACACCCTGAAAAATTATCTTTTCTACTAACATATTCTCCATTATGGATTTTACACTTCGCAAACTCGCCAAAATCATATCTGATACCTATAAATAAGGGTACTAAATGAAAAGAAATTATATATAAAGAAAATGTAATTATAAGAAATGCTATGACTTTTTTACAAACATTATTTTTTATTTTTTTTATTAATCTGGGTGAAATAATCCACAGAACAATCATGATTAATATTGTAATGGCAAAACCCCAATAACTAAAATCGTCAATCCCAATGCCATGCTTTTGAAAATCACAAGAGAAAGTAATAGCATAAATATTTTCTAACGGCAATAACAGTAAAAATAGCAACAATCCAATTCCAACACTAAAACCTGATAACAATTTTTTGCTGATTTTTTTATTCATTTTATTTTGTTAAAAAAATTAAGATTTCTAAGAAGCTAAAAAGCTAAAAAGCTACAACCTAAAAACCTAATCCTAGAACTGCTCCAAAAATCTTAAATCCCCGCTATAGAATAGTCTTACATCATCAACTCCATATTTAATCATCGCGATTCTATCTAATCCAAATCCAAAAGCAAAACCTTCATATTTATCTTTCTTAAATCCAACCGAAGTGAAAACTTTTTGATTAACCATTCCCGCACCGAGAATTTCAATCCAGCCGGTTTTTTTACAAATTCTGCAGCCTGCTCCATCACAATACGGACAACTAACATCAATTTCAAAACCCGGTTCCACGAATGGAAAATAGCTCGGACGCAATCTTATTTTAACTTCTCTTTTGAATAAACTTTTCATAAACTCAGCCATCGCGGATTTGAAATTCGCCACTGTTATTTTTCCGCTTTCATCAACCATTAATCCTTCTACTTGATAAAAATTTGATTCATGGGTCGCGTCAGACGCTTCATATCTAAAAACCCGACCGGGAACAATAATTCGCAATGGCGGCTTATTTTCTTTCATAAATCTTATCTGCATCGGCGAAGTATGCGTCTGTAATAAATTCCCGTCTTTCAACCAAAAAGTGTCCCATATATCCCGCGCGGGATGATCTTTAGGAATATTCAAAGCGTCAAAATTATGAAATTCATCCTCAACTTCCCGACCCTCAACCGTCAAAAATCCCATTGATTTGAAAATCTCTTCTATCTCATATCTCACCTGCGTCAACGGATGCAAATGTCCTTTTTTTATTTTCTCTCCGGGATAAGTTGTGTCTATCTTCTCCCTACTTTCAATATTACTAAACTTCAATTTCTTAATTCCTGATTCCTGATTCCTGATTCCTGATTCTATTTCCTCTTTTATTTTATTCGCCATTTCCCCAATTTCTTTCCTCTCGCCCTTAGATAAATCTTTCAACCCGCGCAAAACATTCGTTAAATCGCTTCTACGCCCCAAATATTTTACTCTCAGCTTTTCCAAATCAGCCAAGCTTTTTGCTTCGCTCATCTCTTTTAGAGCTAATTCCTTAATTTTATTGATTCTATTTTTCATTTTATTTTATTAAAAAAATTACAAACTAAGCTACTAAAAGTCCTAAAAAGCTAAGAAGCTAAGAGGCTAAGAGGCTAAGAGGCTAAGAGGCTAAGAGGCTAAGAGGCTAAGAGGCTAATCTTTACTCATAAAATAAAACTCTAATAAGCTAATTCCTATAATAAACAAAGCCGCGCTCCACCAAAAAAGCATTCCAAAGCTTTGTAATATTAACATTCCAGTAAAGATCAAAGACAGGAAAACTCCTTGGCGAAAAGCGGTTCCTATCTGTCCAAATTCAACCTTCCTTCTGAAAAATTTTCTTTTTAGACAAAAACCCAATAAAGCAAAAAGCCCTGACAAGAAAAAAAACAGCATCAAAAAAAACAAAATTGCTCCAACCAAACCTGCTGTTTCGGGATTAACATAAAGAATAATAAGTATTAATGAAAAAAAGCATAAAACAGTGCTAATTATCATTCCTAAAAAATACGCCCTAAGAGTCATGAAATTACTATTATAACAAATAATCTTATATATTAATAATAGCTTATTTTAAGTAAAAATGCAAGGATAGATGCGTAACTTATAACGTGCAACGCAAAACGCAATTTTATATTATATTATATGTTACACGTTTTGCGTTACACGTTACACGCCTGCCTCTTGCTTTATTTCAATTTTTAATTTATACTAATACAGTAAATGTTATGGATTATTAGTTATTATATAGCGGGGTAGAGCAGCGGCAGCTCGTCCCGAAGTCATAAACTTCGGGAAGGACAGTATTCCTATTTTTAAAATATGTATTATTATTACATCATTAAAAGTGAAACATTAGAGAAATACTATATTGGTTCTTGCGCTAATATAGAAAAACGATTAAAATATCATAATAATGGCTGGTCAAGATATACTAAAACGGGTATTCCGTGGATATTATGTTATTTTGAAAAATTTGATTTAAAGAAAGAAACCCTTCAAAGAGAAAGATTTATAAAATTAAAAAAAAGTAAAAAATATATCGAAAGTTTGATTGAAAACAATGTAGCGGGGTAGAGCAGCGGCAGCTCGCGAGGCCCATAACCTCGAGGACGCAGGTTCGAATCCTGCCCCCGCAAC
>JAGLXN010000019.1 GCA_023132875.1 Candidatus Parcubacteria bacterium | reverse complement strand
TCGGCAGAAAAGAGGTTATGTTTTTTTATGGTTAAATTGTGTGGTTCAGAAGAAGGACGACCATAAGGATGACCATTCAGAATAACATTATAAAGCAAAAACCCCGCCGAATGGATGGCGGGGGTTTGCAAATATGTAAGTGCTTTATTGTTCTTTTCTTTTTCTCCGCTTCGCGATAAGCGAAAATGCGTAAGCTGCCGCGCCGATTATAATAATAACGATCAGCCAAATCCAATTGCCGAAACTTTTAAATGCTTTTATTATCCCATTTTCTTGTTCTTCGTCTTCCCCGCCTATCAATAGCGTTCCGTCATCTGCCGGTTCTCCAGCTTCTTCTTCATCCCATTGCTCCTCTTGCGATCCTTCTTCTATTTCGGTTTCATCCTTAGCTCCAGCGACTTCACCCGGTTCCTCGCCTGGCTCTTCACCCGGCTCTTCGGAAGGAACGTCTTCCGGAACATCATCAACAGGAAGCGTTCCAGTACCTGGCATTGACACGCCAAACATCGCGCTAAATTTCGCGATCTCCGCTTCTTGTTCCGCCGTTAAAGGAAATTCTCTTTCGCAATAAAGCTCGTTTATTCTTTTCTTTGTTGTTATATACACATATCCTGTAGCGCTGTCATGGCTCCACGGAGAAAGAACTTTTTCAAGATATTTTTCCTGAAATCTTGAAACGGCGTCAAAATCAACCTGTTCGTAAATGCCATTTACGGCGAGATTTTCTCCTTCAAATATATTCAGGAATGTTTCAAGCTTTTTTACCTCTATTGGATTATTGTCAGCTCCGAGTTTAATATATTCTAACAGATAGTTGCATTCTACCGGTTCCGGTGTCAGTTCCGGTGTCGGTTCCGGTGTATCCGTCACTCCCTTTACTTCTCCCGGCTTATAAAATACTTCTATTCCAACTTTTTCTCCGGTTGATCCGCTTCTGTCCGCGACAGGACGGAAATAATACGCAATGCCGTCTATCAACCCGCCGATCGTTACACTGTGCTCTTTTGTCATATCCGTTGATTCCCCATTAACGGAATCATATCCGTATTCCGGCACAGCGCCAAGAGCAGTTATTGAATCATCACCGTAAGCGACTTGTCGAGTTGTTTCAATATTTGTCGTCCAAGTTACTAAAGCCTCGCCACCGCCAAGATATTCAACAGCTTCATTGGTTATTATTATTGTCGGTTTTGGAGCCGGGCCTGGGCCTCCGCAAGAACCGCAGTCTTGAGGACAAGTTGAACAATTCTCGCCAATACTTGCATCACAAGTCCCGTCTCCGCAAGGATCTACCTCGTTATTTTCATCATCGTCTGTTGGTTCATAGCTATCATCATTATTTACATCCCCATCAGAATGACATCCCGGATCATCCGCATCAATTAATTCATCTCCGTCATTATCAATGCCGTCAAAACATTGTGTTTTGCGATTTCCAAAATCAACGGTTTTATCTTCACCAACTCCCAAATCAACTTTAACCGGATTTCCAGTGGTATTTATCCAGTTATTATTTTGTAAAACTTCCTGAACAAAATAAGTTCCTGCGATTAAATCCATAAATTCATAATGTCCTAAATCTCCTACAGCAGTTTCCTTACTATCTATTAAAACATTTATTAAACCTTCAACCGAGTTATAAAGTTCAATTGTCCAGCCGTCAAGACCTGGTTCATTCTCCGGATCATTTTGATCCCAAACGCTATTATTGTTTTTGTCATTAAATTTATAACCAGAAATGATTCCATCTTTGATATTAGTAAAAGTACACACAATATTTTCTCCATCATCAAGATCAATTGTTACTGTTCTATTTGCTTTATCAATCACGCTTCCTTGGTCATCATCTCCAGTACAGCTAATATTATCAAGCGTCCAACCGGGAACAGTTTCTTCGGTTACAATATAGCTTTCCGCAGGAATATTGGGAAAGCTTTGAAAGTTAGTCGGATTAATGCCATCGTCAGTTAACATAAAATCAACTCCTAAATCACCACTAAACCAAAACCCTTGATAATCATCCGGTTGGCTGTCTTTTATGATTGTAATTGAACCGGTAGTTATAACACTTGTTTCATTATAGAACTCGCAATAGATTGCGTCGCTTTCCCGCACTTCAATTCCCGACATAACCAATCCTTGAAGCTGGCTGTTTCCGTCATCGCAGGACGCGCTAATAAGTTCATAGCCGGATTGTTGATGTTCGGTAATATCAACATAGGCCGTGTTAGAACCGATATCTTCTATTTCAAACACAATATATCCTCCATCAGCCGTAAATCCTGAAACTGGGTCTGCAGTGCCAATATCAGAAGTGGCGCTGAACTCCCAATTATCAGCGAAAATTCCATCAAGATATTTTTTAACCGTAACCGTGCCGCCACAAAGCTCGTCGGCAAGGTCAGCTAATACGGATGCTAAGTTTGAAAAATCAGCAAGAATAACATCAGCATCTTTATTAATATCAGCAGGCGGAGCGACAACAGGTCCGGAAATCTTCTGTAAATTTTCTGAATCCACGCTATCCCCGATTCCTAAAGCGATAATTCTCACGCCGTCGTTTTTAATTTGGTTTGCTTGAATTATGGCTTGTTCAAGAGCTATTATTTTATTATGATCAGTTCCATCTCCATATCTATTTGGATTGCCATCAGAAGCAAATACATATAAATCTGGTTTATCAACTCTATTATTGTAAATACTATGAGCTTTGGCGAGTGCGTCATCCCAGTTTGTATAATGAATTGGATCCCCCACATAATCAGGATGAGATGGATTTGGAGTGGTCGTTACCGAATTAATAGCATTCTTTAAGTCATCAACAGAACTAGTATAGCCCTGTATTACATTACCAACAGTGTTAAAATCAACTACCGCCATTTGAGTAGGTGTATTAGGCAAGAACGCGTCTACAAAACCTTTAAATGCGTCTTTTTCTTGCTGTAACGGATCACCGTACATACTTGACGAACTGTCAATCACCAGAACCATATCAATACCACAAGAATTTGAAAGTTCCGGATTATCCGCGACTACAATATCGTCAGCTCGCAATACATTTTTAGACGGAGCAAATATTCCCACCATAGCCACATTAAAAATTAGAACAGCTAAACTAATCAAAGCTATTTTTTTCTTAATTCCCTCCTTTGATTTTCTGTTAATTTTCATCATAATTTTGAATTAATTAATAATATATATATAAAATTTTATTATCTTTAAGTTTTAAGTGTCATCCTGAACTTGTTTCAGGATCTTTTGGATAACAGGGCTTATCCGTGATTTATTTTGATGATAAAGTGTAAGGGATAACAGATTCTGAACTAAATTCAGAATGACATCACATATAGAATGACACTCTAAAGTATTACATTTAAAGAGCATTAACATAAAATGCTATCATTGATAACAAAACTTGTCAACCTCTCAAATACCAAACAAAAACTGCCTCAATTTTTTGTTTTTAAAAGAGTTTTTTAAATGCGTTATTTTCCCACCCGCGGCGGGCAGGATTTTATGCGTTTTTTGTGTGTTATGTTATGCGTTGTTTTTGTTTTTTGTGTTTTTTATTTTTGTTTATTTTTTGTTGTTTTGTTTTTGTTTTAAGAATGTTTTTTGTGTTTTGTTTACTGTCATTTCGAACGAAGAGAGAAATCTAAGAATGTTACTATGCCAGAAATAAGAAAGGTTTAAGCGATATTTATATAACTCACAGATCTCTCAGTCGTTATCACTCCTTCGAGATGACAGAACGCCTTGAGATGACATATTTATATTTGTTTTTTTATAAAATGATTGGCGAGAGAAGCTGCATTATTGTGTGGGAATAGAAAAAAAGCTTTTTATCTATCTGCAACTTCTCTCTACTTGTTCTGTGTTTAGAACAAGTGCTTTGATTAGAAATCACATTCCAGCCAAAGCGCTTGCTTTAAATCCTAATATCATTTCAAAATCACGAAACATCATCTTTATCTCCAATATACTTTTTCTTCTTTATTCTAAACTTATAAACATAATTCAATAAAACAATAACCAGCAGAGAAAGAACAATCAGAGATAATAAAACCTGGTCATAGCTGCTTTCAAAACTGCCTTTAGCCTTATTTCCCGGCGCCGCGCCTGAATTGACAGCGCCTTCACCTGTTTTATCCGTATTTTCTAATACTGAACCAGTAAAATTACCCGTATTCAAATCTTCTGGAGAAGTCTGCGCCAAAACCGCGCTTACGGCAAATAAGCTTCCGATGGCAAAAATAACCGCCGCCAAACCAATTTGATATGTTTCTTTCCTTAACAGCATACGCATTTTTTAAAAAATAATTACTGGCAAAGTTCCTGAGAGATCTGCTCATAAATATTGTCTAAATCATCACTATCTACAGCAGGATAATAGTCGTCCACTGTTGAAGCAATATTTCGAAGCATGTCCTCATTCACGCCAGTTCCCAATCCAATGGTAAAGATCTTATATCCTAAAGCTTTGGCTATGGCTGCTTCACTTTCCGCGTAAGCTACATCAAGAGGATTTTCATCATACCCATTTCCGTTTGGCTTGTTTGCAATACCATCAGTAAGAAGAATCATATTCTTTGTAGCTTCTGTACGTCCAGAGCTAGTTAATTCAGCAGTCGCTTTTTCTATTGCTTCTCCAATATTTGTAGCTCCGACGGCTACAAGAGCATTAACCGCAGTTTCAGTTGAAGGAGAACCATTCGAGTCAAGATGAATAATAGATAATTCTTTATCTAAAAATGCAGTACTTGCATAAGATACTAGGGCTGATTGATCATTCAAAGCGTTCAGATTTCCCAAGAATGAGATTGCAGCCTCTTTAGATTGCATTAATCTTGTAGGATCATTTAAAATATATGATGAACCGCCAGACCAATAGCACCATCCTTCCGTTACATTTTCTACAGTTGAACCGTCGCTGTAATAACAAGTTCCTTCATCCATACTTCCTGATCTGTCCATAACCAAAACTACATCAACATCATTTTGACATATTTGTTCGCCCTCTTCATTAAAAGAAAGATCGC
>JAGLXN010000018.1 GCA_023132875.1 Candidatus Parcubacteria bacterium | reverse complement strand
TCTTGAAATATTATCCTGAAAGGACGCGGTAAACAACCCGCTTATAGACAGAAGCAAGGATATTATGATAATCGTCCTAAATTTTCGCAGATTGAATTTCATATATTTAAATCTTTATAGGAGATTTTATAAATTGAATCACTTTAAATCGTGAAATGCCGCCATTTTGTCATCTCGAAGGAGTGATAACGACTGAGAGATCTGTGAACTGGATAAGTCTCATTCAAATCTATATTACTTATGGCATAGTAAAATTCTTAGATTTCTCTCTTCGCTATCGCTCCATTCGAAATGACAGGTGGAAACAAATGTATAAAATGACAAGAAGCGGGAAATAACATTTCATAATTTAAAGGAATTGATTATTCAACAGGATCTTCTACCGGAGGATCTTCAGGGTCGGGATCTTCGGCTGGAGGATCTTCTTCAACGGGTGGCTCTTCAACCGGAGGTTCTTCTTCAACGGGTGGTTCTTCTTCTGCTGGAGGTTCCTCAACCGGAGGTTCTTCTTCAACGGGTGGTTCTTCTTCTGCTGGAGATTCTTCAACCGGAGGTTCTTCTTCAACGGGTTCTTCGGGTGGAATTTCGTCAGTTAGAGGTTCTGTAACCGGCCCATCTTCAGCAGGAGGATCTTCAGAAACAGGATCTTCAACGGGCGGTTCTTCGGCGGGTGATTCTTCGGAAACAGGATCTTCAATTGGTGGTTCTTCTGTTGGTGGTTCTTCGGCTGGAATTTCTTCAATTGGAGGTTCTGTAGCCGGTTCTTCCTCAACTGGTGGCTCTTCATCAGCTGGTTCTTCTTCTACGGGAGATTCTTCTTTAACAGGAGGATCAATAATCATAGTGTCAAAAACAGAAGGACTGGAAAAAGAGTCAAATATAGCAGAACCGCTGGTTTCAGGATAAATACACCATGGAGCATTTATATTTTCATCTTCATAGAAAGCGTAAATTCTTTCAGCCACATACGCCGCGTCAGTCAATTCTTTTTTGGTTGCATTTGGATTTATAATTATACTTTCAATTACAGTCAGCGCTTCTTTAACGGTTGAATTTGAATCCAATCCTAAATTATCAAAAGCGTCATCTCCGTCATCAGCGCCAGCGATCAGAGCATTTAAATCTAAATGATTTGATACAATATTAGACAAATCAGCAAGAGCTTTCCCTTTAGCTCGGCAAAGCTGGCCATCAACTGTTCCCCCAGCACCACAATTGCTTGGCGCCAGATAAAAACATATATCTTCGCCTGAAATATAGCCAAACACGCCGTGCAATTCACTTAAAGATAAAGCGTTAATGTCAGCAGTCCAATCACTTGCTTCCGGACAGCCCTCGTGATTCTGCCAATACCCGATTGACAAAGCATCGCATCGCTTTTCTTCAACGCAATATTCCGGAGTGACTATATAGTCCTCACTCATAATCACGCTTTGATTTTCACCATGACAAGCGCGAGCTTTCACAGTCGCGCTGTATGTCAGCGGAAATGGCGTCCCGTCATATACTGTGCCGTTTGGCAAAAAGCAATCCGGATCATCGGTTCCATTAATCGTATAAATAATACTGGCTCCGGCTAAAGAAGTATATAATTTAATTGTCAAACTTCCGTCATTGCAAAAATAACTGCCAGGAGGATCAATTGAAGGAACGTCATTTTCGATTCTGGCAGTAACATTAATGATATGAGCTTCATAAGCGCTGAAAAGAGGCACGCTGACCGCGATAAATCCGGCAATACAGGTTAACACCACGGTATTTTTGAGCGACATAAAAATTATAAGACGCAATTTTTTCAGTCTTTTTCTAAGCCTAATTTTTTTATAATTTTCAATCATATACTTTTGATTATGTATAGCGATTGTGTTTTAAATTTTATGTCATTTTATAGCTGTCATTTCGAAACTGTTACTTGTCATCTCGAAAGAGCGATAGCAATATTGTCATCTCGAAGGAGGAACGACTGAGAGATCTGAGAGCTGGATAAATCTTGCTTAAATCTATATTATTTATGGCTTAGTAAAATTCTTAGATTTCTCTCTTCGTTCGAAATGACAGGGAGAATATTGGGTTCAAAATGACAGTGTGCAAACACGTAAGTCCTAAATATGTTTAAATGTTTAAATGTTTAAATGCCTATCTCAGCCCCGAAGCCCAAATCGTGAGTTTTCCAAGGTGTGGAATTCTGACAGGGTTACTATTCCAATTAAGCGTTCTACCGACGATTTCATTATATTTTATCGGCGCGTCCGCGACATTATTCGCGTCTCCTTTGGTTTTCAGCGTATCCTCGTTCAATTCAATTATTCTGTGAATTGTAAATCCTTTCTCGTTTTTAAAAACAACTATATCTCCGACCGCAAGGCTGTCTTTATCGGCATATTCTATAAATATTAAATCACCTTGTTTCAGCTCCGGCCACATTGAACCGGAAGTAATGGACGCGATCGGATATTCCGTGCCAAGAGCGTAAGTCAAAGCCTTTGGCGTCCCCACAACAAGCCCGACTACAACAATAATGTATATTAAAATTTCAACGATAGATTTTGTTTTTTTATTCATAGTAATCGTGTAACGTATAACTTATAACGTATAACCTGTCACGTGCGTCGTGCGTTGCACGTTACACGCTTTGCGTTACACGCTAAAACAACTTCGGCAACTTAAATATCACAACCTTCCCTTCATACCCTTCCTTATCCGCGCTGATCGGCATTTCAAGCAAGAATTCAAGCTTTTCTTTTTCTCCCGGATTAAGGACAAAATTATTTTTATTTATTTTTATAAGCTCTGCTATTCCTCCGTATTTAACGATCGCCACATAAATGCCCATCTTCCCGCTGTTTTCTATCGTAACAAATCTTGTTGAAGCGTTTCCTTTCGGCAAGTCGCCGTAATCAAGCCGTTCCGTCATCGGGTTCACTCCGATTTTTCCGCCCTCTTCCATAACTTTCACTACCGCCTCATATTTATCAGCCGCCATATACTGGACAACGGCAAACCACGCCACAAGAAACACTATAAAAAGAACCGTCATTTTCAAAAACTTTTTCAGAGTCATTTTCTTTTTTGGAATGATATTGTTGGCTCCATTGTCTCGAAGGGCTGTGGAGCCTTCTTGCTTATCCGCTTCGTTTTCGTTGGATCCATACTCCTGTATATTATTCCCCTCTTGAGAGGGGTTGGGGTGTGTTTTTCCTTCGTTGGCTCCATACTCCTGTGTGGAGCCTTCTTGCTCATCTTTATTAAAATCGTCTTTTATTTCATTTTCGTTTTCCATGTTTTTGTTTTAGATTATTAAATTAAAACTTTTTACTTTATGAACTTTACAACTTTATGAACTTCTGCTTACCTCATTCCCCAGCACCTTTAGCTAAAGGTGCTGGGTCAAAAGCAATTAGAATCGTTGCTTTTTTTAATTCTTACTCTGCTAATAAATTGCAGTTGCTTCAATCCACAAATCGCATCCGAAATCTGAACTTTCTAATTCTGACGGTAATATGTAATCATCAGAGTTGACACCTGGGTTATACCCATATACAAACTCGTCATAATCTTGCGCGCACATTCCCTCAAAGCAAGGAACCGGCAAATCAATAATCCATTCATCCAGTAAGTCATAGTCTTTATTTATAGTTCCAGTAGCTATAGATGAAGGATCGCTTGGATCGTGGAAAGCTAAAACTCCATAATCCTTGTATGGTTCAGGATCGTCATATACAGGTGTCTTAGATAAATACGGACATAGCGATGGCATTTCGCTGTAACCCTCTGGACATTCATGAGTAGCATAATCTACGGGAGCGTATTCACCGGCTGGATTAACACATTTTGGCTTCTGAACAATTTTATAATCAATGTTCAAAACCCGCCTTTGGTCACCAGCGCAAAAAGATTTGCTTGTTGTAACCCATATTCGTTTTTCATGATATTCTTGAGGAAAAACTGTTCCAAAAACAAGATCATCGGAAGGAGTAACTTTCAACGCGTTTTCAATATGCGCCGTAACATTGATAACATGCGCTTCATAAGCCGCCATTAAAGGCAAAGAAACAACAAGAACAAACCCGGCAAACAAAGTAAGAAGAACTTTTTTAGTTTTTATCATAAGCCGTTCTCCTTTCTGATTAATATATTATATTCCTTATTATTGTAGAAATGGAATACATTCACTCCAGGTGCAATTAATACATGTTCTTTCTCCGGTATCTTCCCCTATATTACATGGTATTGGATCACATCCATCACATTCTTCGTCACCTTCTACAATACCATTTCCACATACAGCAGTTCTGCTTATATTCGTTACTTCAATCCAAAGATCACAGCCATAATCTAAACTGTCTGTTGGTACTGTCCAACCATCACAAGTTAGAGGCCAGTCTTGTCCTACATACCCGTCAACAGGAGGAACCTTTAAATCAATAATCCAAAGATCCACTAAATCATTTTTGTTAAGCACGCCAAATGCATCAAGCATTTCTGTACCCCATGGTCTACAAGTATCATCAGGTCCTGGGATACTAGGATCTCCTAAATAACTTGTATAATAACTTGGATGACCTGTATCATTATTATCTTCTGGATCACCATCCATTTTTGACAGGAAAGGACAAAGTGTTTCCATCTTAGTATATCCATCAGGACATAAATGTGTTGCGTAATGAACAGGCGCATATTGCGGCATACCATCTGTAGGTGTATCAATTTCACATTTTGGTTTTTGCTTTATCACATATGAAACAGCAAGAGCGTCCTCTTCGGCCTGGAAAGAACTACTTGTCTCAATAGTTATTTGTCTTTCTAAATATTCCTGCGGAAAGACAGTTCCGAATTTAAGTTCTTCAGGATGAACAGTCAACGCATTCTCAATATGCGCTGTTACATTAATAACATGTGCTTCATACGCCGCGAACATTGCCGCGGAAACGGCTACGGTTGCGACAAGAGCGACGGAAGCTATGATTTTTTTTAACATCATAATTTTATTCTCCTTAATCTCCCGCTATTCTTTCGCCCTTCGAAAAAATTAACAGAAGAAGAAAATTAATTGGTTAATTAATTCCCTTTTTGCCTTTCGGCTTATTGAGGGAGATTTTTTATAGTTACTTGTCCAAACCTTTCACCCATGGATTAGAATTATGAATTTGGAATTATGAATTATGAATTTTATATTCTATCCGCCAGCTGGCGGACCAAATTCCACACTTAAGGCTTAAACAAACAACTTCGACCTTTGGTTTATTTATATATAAAACTAGTTATTTTTGATATTATTAGACATGTGTCCAAAACTATTTATTTCTGGTAAATTTCACTTATTTTTGTCATCTCGAAGGAGTGGTAGTAATATTGTCATCTCGAAGGAGCCGCAGCGACTGAGAGATCTATAAACTATTTTAATTTCATCTCAAATATACGCTTTCGTTGCATAGTAATATTCATAGATTTCTCACCCTATCGGGATTCGAAATGACAAGGAGGTATGTCAAAATTCGAAATGACAGAAAGTGTTATTTTATAATTCAAATCACACTTTTTTCAAATTACAAAAAACAACCAAAAATTAAAATAAAATAAAATTTCGTTTGGTTGATCTTCCTGTACTATCTCACAGGTACTCGGATAATAGAATCAAATATTTTGTTTTTCTTAATTTTGCAACATTTTGTTTTTGTTTTTAAAATTTTGATTGATTCTTTTCTTTGTTTCGCATTTAATCCAGACCCTCCCCGGCACGGTTAAATACTCGCTTTTTTGCCCATTTTACAATCTCACAGGCACTTTTTCATTATCTTCCTTTTAAAGAACATGTCAATGAAAGTTATCCACAGCTAATCATTTTAACATGTAAACATTTTAACATACTAACATACTAACATTTTAACAAATTTAGGATTTTCCAGTTTTTGTCATTCTGATCCGCCAGCTGGCGGATCAGAATGACAACTAAACTACTAAATTCCCAAAAAGCTAAAAAGCTACAACCTAAGAAGCTAGTAAAAACCTAAAAATCTAACTCACAATTTTCTTTTTTCTTTTCCTGTTATACCACACCAAGAAAATTATCAAGGCGAGTATAATCAACCACACCAGCCAAGAAAACCACTGCTGATCAAACATTCCCACTTCCTCTTCGCCGCCTTTAAAAATTTCCTCTTCGGGCTTATCCGAATCGCTTTCCAAGACGTCTGTTGCCGCTTTGACTTCCGGAACCAGAGAGTCTAAAACCGTTTCTTTAACGCTAACAGCGTTTTTTACTTCTTTCGTAAAAGGAATTGGCTCAATCTTTTCTTTAATTTCTTCTTCCAGCGGCAGAACTTCTTCAGATAAAATTTCTTCCGGCTCTTCTTCTTCGGCTCTCACTTCAAAGCTTTCAATCGCGTTGGGAGAATAAATTAAATTATTATTACTGTCAAATCCATCGGCAAAAGCTATGTTTCTGTAAATACCGGGCAAGACTCCGCCATTAATAGTAACAGTATATTCTATCTCTATTTTTTCACCCGGAAAAACTTCTCCTAAATTCCAAGTATTGTTTTTTACCTCATCTTCAGAATCCTCATAAGTTAAAATATCATATACAATTACGTCAAAAGCGGAACCATCGCCTTCATTAGTTAAAATTATTTTATGATTAATTTCTTCACCAAGATAAACAAAACCGTCTATATCATTAGTTCTGGTAATATTCAAATCAGGCAGTTTATTTTCAACTTCAGCCGCTTTAACCATTGAATAATAAACGGGAGGAGGAGGAGCAACATCAACAACAACCAAGAGAGTCTCGGTATTATCCTCGTCATTTCCATCGTCTTCAAAACCATTAATTGAAGCGGTATTGGATATTTCAGTCCTGCCAACGGGAATTTGCGGATTAACATAAGCTGAATAAGAAACAGATCCGGATTCACCGGGCGAAACTATGCCTATGTCCCACAAAATTTGACCCGGGACATTTGTGTTGCCAAATTCTGGATTAAAAATAGAAAGATAATTTTCATCATAATCATCAACAAGAACTACTTCACTGGCATCGGCATCACCATTATTAAAATAACTCAATGTGTAAGTGACTAAACTTCCCGGTTGAATTGAGCCGGAAGCTGTTTCTGCTGTTTCACCAACCCAGAGATCAGGCCGGCCAAAAGCTACATCTCCCTTCCATCTTCCAAAAATATTTACCATGCCCAAAAACCAATTATCAACATTTACATTTGTATTAACTAAATTAAAAACATTGTTAAAAATGTTCGCGTCTCCGGAATTGATAACAGCTTCTCCGCCGTTATCAATCAAGTTATTTCCCGTAAAAGCGTTAATATCAATATTATTTCTTACAGTTCCGGAATTTAAAGAATTGTCAGAATTGACATCATTTTCGCAGACATTCTCTTCTTCCGTTTCTTCTTCGTCGCCATTTTCCGCATTTTCGCGTTCATTTTCTGTTTCACCGGAATTAATGGAATTATTACTAAAACTAGAAATGCTAATGCTATTTTGATTTTGATTTATAGTATAACCGCTTGGCAAGCTAAAAATATTTCCGCCCCAACTTCCGCCTTCAAAAATATTGATGTTCATCCACATCCATTTTTCTAAACTAATGTTTGAATTGGCTATATTAAAAACGTTATTTTCAACATTGGCATTGCCTGTATTTATGCTTGCGCCGCCATTGTTTATTGCTTCATTTAGGCCGGTATCCGCGTATACATTAATTTCATTTTCTATATCAGCTTGATTTGAAGTTACGATGCCGCAATTTTCGCCCTCTTCATTGTTTAATTCTTCATCGCATTCTTCGGCTTCATCCGCTTCTTTTGTTTCATTTTCAATTTCACTGACTTCCTCATCCGTTAATCCGATCATTACTTGCTTGCCGGGAAGAACCAGATCGCCGTCCCAATCTTCAAACACATTAATGACAAGTAAAATAAAATTTGAACCGGCAATATTAGAATTAACTATATTCAAAACATTAACTGATATATTAATGTCGCCGGTATTTATTCTTGCGTTTCCATGGCCGCTAAAAATTGAATTTCCGCCAGTAGTAGCATTTATTAAAATATTATTTTCCACATCTCCTATATTGTTATTAATAATATTTAGAAATTCATCTGTCTCCACTTCAACTTCCAGAGGATGCTTGATTGCTTTGGATAAATTAATTTCGCTTTCCAGCTGGTCAAAAATATTAAAAATCAGTTTATGAAAATTAGTCCCCGCTATATTGGAATTTATGATATTGACTGCTTCAAGAGACAGATCCACGTCTCCGGTTTCTATTAACGCGTCACCGCCGCTGTTTTCAATGGCGTTATCTCCGGTATTTGCCTCTCCTGTAATATCATTTAGCAATACTGCTTCATTATGGCAAATTAAAAGGCATTCCTCGTATTCCTTATTGTCTTCTGTATCTTCCGCGTCCATTGTTTCCCCCGCGTCTTCCGTGTCTTCTATGTCCCCCGTTTCTACAACATCTTCCGCGTCTGCTACATCCGCTGTTTCTATTGTATCCGCTGTTTCTGTTACATCTGCTGTTTCTGTTACATCTGCTGTTTCTTCACATAATGACAGGCAATAAGCGTCTATCTCCTCTAAATTTATCAAACATTCAGAGCCGTCATCATTAACTTCATCTTCATTTTCATCGGAATCACCATCAGCGCAAAAAAGCGATTGATCAGCGTCCTGAACATCTGAAATCGTTTGATCACCCGCGTCTCCCTCTTCTTCATCTCCGCTTTCACTGTCTTCACCGCCCTCATCTTCTTCTGGTTCTTCTTCCTCTGTGTTAATAACTTCAGCATCAGCATCAATACTTTCTCCTTCTCCTTCCGGGATATCTTCTTCCTCCTCTTCATTTAAATCAAGAATATCAGAGTTAATTATGTTTGTAACATTAATATCAACCTGAACATCACCTGTCTGAATTTCAACGTCCGACTGCCCATTATTTTCTTCTGTGCCCGTCCCTTCTTCTTCGTCTCCCATTGCTTCTGTCTCATTTCCTTGCTCATCTTGATCTTGTCCGACAATCGCGCCGCCATCCCCGCTTTCATCTTCAGCTAAAACAAAGGAAGCGGAAAAACTTGAAAATGTCATGCTCATAACCAGCAAGAACGCTAATATAGACTTTTTTAATTTTTTTGATATATTCATTTTTTATGCTCCTTCTAGTTTTGTCATTGCGAGCGGAATGATCTCGAGAACTTGGAAGAACGAAATGGAGGAATCTGTAAATATTAAGATACTTGTTTCTAATAAAGATATTACAGAATACAGATCCTTCGACTCCGCTACCGCTCCGCTCAGGATGACAAATTGAGATATATTATTTAAAAATACTAAAAATATTTTGAAAAAAAGATTTAAAATTATCGGCAAAGCCTGAAAACCAACTGCTTAAAACAGTTAAGGTTTTTTCAGCTATTTTTTCCTGCTTTTCGCTTTGTTCAATATTTTCACTTTGTTCTAACGAATTATTTATTTCCTCCGGATTTATTTCCTCCGACTCTTCTGTTTGGACCTGCGGATTTGCTATTACAGTTTCTTCTGAACTTTCCAAATCAACCTCGTAATTTTCCGCTTTTATTTCCGGGCCAACTTTAATTTCTCTTTGAACTTGAATGGCGCTGCCATCGGCATTAATTTGGCTTTTAACGCTGGCTTCGCTCTCGTCAGTCTTAATATTAATGGGATCAATAACCTTGCCGTTAATAACGGTTTCCACTTTTATCTCTGAATTTGATTTGCCTTCTATTATTTCTCCGTCTCCCTTAATCGTATTTCCACCCGTGTCAGTTGAAACGCTAACATTATTTATAATCTCGCTGTTATTAGAATTATTATTTGTATTAGAATTTTCTTCATCGGATTGGCTTG
>JAGLXN010000017.1 GCA_023132875.1 Candidatus Parcubacteria bacterium | reverse complement strand
TTGCTTTCCAAGTTTGGAGAAGACCCAACAGGTCAATTATTAGAATAAAAAATAAACCGACTGTTTATGTTGTTGAAGATGGAGTAAAGCAGCCAATTCCATCAGAAGAAGTTTTAGCAAGCCAAGGCATGACCTTTGATGATGTTGAACTTGTTGATCAAGATGAAGCTGATACTTATTCAGATGGAGATCCAATAAATTATATTGATGGTACAATTGTTCAGGAAGAAGGGACTCCAGAGGTTTATGTAATTGAAAATGGCGAAAAGAAACATATAAAAGATCCTAATTCGTTCGTAGGTCTTGGTTATAGCTGGAATAATATTGTTAAAGTAAAGCGAGATGTTTTGGGTTTATTTAGGAAAGGTGTAGACTTAAAAGCAAATTCCATTCATCCGGAAGGAGCCTTGATCCGAGTAGCTGGAAATTCTAAGGTATATGTAATTGAAGGAGGAAGAAGAGTCCCGATTTCAGACATCCAACTTTTCAACGCTCGCAGATATGATTGGGGCAAGGTTCTTATTGTAAATGAGAATCAGGCAAAGAAGTTTGCCATAGGAGAATCTTTAGTATATCCGGACGGAAGCTTGCTCAGAGCTGGAAACGGAAATGTTTATAGAATTAACCAAGGAAGGAAACAATGGGTTAGATCCGCCGACGATTTCAGAAAAGCCGGATATAAAGCGGAAAAAGTTCTCAATGTTGACGATTCCATATTGGAAAGTTTTAAAGACGGACTTGATATTGTCGCGGATGATATTGTAGAATAGATTTTGTTTAAAGCAGCAGTGAAAAGAAACTCCAATCTTTGGAGTTTCTTTTTTATTAGCTTTCTGGGCTAGTAAATTATAATAATTTACCCATAGTGTCTTTTCTACGGCCGTAGAAAAGACACTATATTTTATTTTCTATTTTATTGTTAAATATGATTTAAAAAAGGATGGATTTCTAAATAACCTTGATTTTTGGGGTTGGGAGTGGTAAAATATGGATAGTTAAATAAAAATATCTATTTAAAGTTTTAACAAGAAATCTATGAATTTATCAAAACTTATAAAATCAAGCGGGAAATATGATTTGTCTATTTTTTCCGCTGAAAGCATAGATAGGGTTGAGAAAAAAACAAAATAAAACTTGACGAACACGGACATTTAAAATAAAAGCACGATTTAGACGATATCGCTTTTGCTTTTGAGAAATGGGGGAAGGAATAGAAATTAACTTTTTTAATTCTATAAAAATGCAAATTGATAGCTTGAACATAAAAAAATTTCGTCATTTAGAAGATTTGAATATTGAATTCGGATCGAGAATTACTGCAATAGCTGGAACTAATGGTACAGGTAAATCTTCTTTACTTGGACTAATAGCTGGAGCATTTGTCTTTGACAAAAATAGTGGACAAACACTATTTCATAAAAATTTTTCTGCAGATTTTAGTGAAATTTTTACATTTTCTAAAAAGAAAGAGGGAAATAAGGTACGCTCATACAAGTATGAAGTTTCTTTGAGTGATGGACAAAAAGCATTAGGTGGTTTTCGATATTCAGCGAACGATAAGCACCGACCATTTAGAATAGATATATTATCCGGCAATAAAAAAAACAAGAAAAAAATTCAATTTCCAGTTATTTATTTAGGGCTAAGGAGGTTTTTCCCATTGCCACAAGAAACGAGTCTAGAAATTAGTACATGCAGAAGGCAAGACAATGAATATAGAGATTGGTTTGAAAAATATTATAAAGCTATTTTACCAACAGAAAAATCTATCAATTATGAAAATTATAAATCTGAAAATAAAAATTTTCTAAGTGTGGTTACGGATGATTATGATAGTTATGGAAGCTCTGCTGGACAAGATAATTTAAGTCAAATATTAAGTGCTGTTTATTCGTTTAAAAAATTAAAGGACCAGCTTGGCGATAATTATTCTGGGGGTGCTATAATTATTGATGAAATCGATGTTTCGTTTTATCCCGGTGCTCAAATTAATTTAATTAAATATCTCCATAGATTGGCAGGAGAATTTGATTTGCAGATTATTTTTACAACACATTCTTTAGAGATAATAGAATCACTTTCTAATAAGCACTATAAACCACATTCTAAATATGTTTTTTTAGAAAAAATAAGTGATGATATTATTCATTATAAAAAAGATGAACAGGATATTGAAAATATAATATCTGATTTACGACATCGAATAAAAGATGAACCAAAAACTCCTCAAAATAAAAAAATTATGGTTCTTTGCGAGGACGACGAAGCAATATTTATAGCTAAAGGTATATTGAATTCAAAAATAAAAAAACAGCTTGAATTTAAAAATGTAAATTTAGGATGCCCTAATTATGAACAACTTTTGAAAAAAGGTGTTTTATTCGACAAAATTGTTATTCTAGATGGTGATGCCAAAAATAAAATTGGCAATTATCAAAATGTTGTCTTTTTACCTGGCAGTGAACGACCAGAAAATGTAATTATGAATTTTTTAGATAGTATTACGCCAACTGATGACTTCTGGCAACCTAAAAATAGATACACAAAACTAATGTTTTTAGCAAGAAAAGAGCCAGAAATAAAAGATAGACATAAAATGAAAGAGTGGTTTAAACGAGAACACAAGTGTTGGGGCAAAGGCGGTAAAAAACTATTTGATAAATGGAAAATTGAGCAAGCAGAAAAATTTGAAAGGTTTAATCAGAAAGTTGAACAAATTATTAAAGCCATTGGACAATAATTACATAGAAAAGCAATAATCATGCCCCAAATCTCAATTATAAAAAAATCGGATATTCAAAAAGCACAGACGATGCCATTTTTGTTTTTGAGAAGTGGGAGAGAGAATAGGTTGAGTTTTTGGAGGAATTAAAAATATTAAACGGTATAACATTACCTAATGCCATACCGTTTTTAGTTTTTTATTTATGCAGCTTTGCTTTTTGTTGGCTCCAGTTATTGACCCCAGTCTTTTGACTGGAGTCTTTTATTAGACTCCTCTGAACAATCCTATTCGCAACAATCATAGAATGGATTGTATTCTTTTTTTGTTATTGTTTTTTAGGAATTTGATATTTTGTTGACATTTTTATTGATTTTATAAAGGTTTAATGTTATTCTGTACTTAATAAGAAAAAGTTAAAAAATGATATAGAATGCTATTATGAATACTGTCAAATTAAAAGAAGATACAAATGCTAGCCAAAACAATTCATCTTTTGTAAAAGAGGTGGCTAAATATTTTATGAATTTTTTGGAAACTGATTTTAAAAAGAGAAGAATTCCAAAAAGAAATACCATTCAAAAAACACAAAAAGGTTTAAGAGTTGGTGTTGATTTAGAAAAATATCCAAAACTTAAAAAAACATTTTTTGCACTTTTAAATAGTGGCTTTAAAAAGGAAAATTTACAAATTAAAAAAGGAGAATATACAAATAGCGTTCCTAAAAATCTGTTTGATTTAATTAAAGTTAAAATCGAAAAACTTTCTAAAAAAGATCTTGATAATATTTTTAAGAAAATTGAAGAGCTTGTTGCAGAAAAAGCAATATTATATGCAAAAGAATATGATAAATTTTTAGAAGAGACCAAAGAAGAAACAAAGAACATATTTTCTAGAAATTTAATTATCCCTTTGATAGATGATCTTGATAAACCTCTTGAAAATTTAAACATAGCAGATGAAAATAGCAAATTTCAACTTGAAATTGATATAGTTGATTCTGTTTTTGCTCTTTTCGAAGAAAAATATTCTGAGGTTTTACAATCTTTTTTCCAAAAACAAAAAGACTTTGATTTAAAAGACACATTACAAGAAATTATTAAACTGCCAGAAATTAAAAACAACCTTATTAAATTTTTTGAAAATTTTGTTATTGGTGATGCCTTTTTTGATATTTATCAATTATATAGAAACAATAAATTAATCGACAAAACAGAAATTTATTTATATTTTTATGAACTTTCTCTAGGAAATGAAAAATTTCCTATTTTTTATATCCCAATAACAATACTTAAGCAGGAAGATAAGTTTACTTTTCAGTTTGAAAAGAGGGTTTTTATAAATACAAAAGCCATTAATTTTGTTGTACAAGAGTTTAATTTGCAAATACAGAAGCAATCGACCTTGGCTGGAGAATTTGATAGAATTCTTTATATAACTGAAGAAGAAAATTTCTCTTCTATTTTAAAAAATATTATTCAGAAAATTGAGAATTTTTTTGAATTAAATAAAAATATAGATATTCAAAATTCAGAACTTCAAAAAGGAATGAATCTCATAACCTCTTTTTCTAATAAGAGTTACTTGTATTTATTTGATAAATCAGATGAGGCTCTTATAAATGATTATGAAGAAATTTTAAATGATAATGGAGAGATTCTTGAAAATTTTTCTTCTCTGCTCAATGGATTTATTGAAGAAAACCCAAAGCCTTTCATGGAGGAAGTTGAAGATGAATGGCATGAGAAAAGTATTTCTCAAAAATTAATTTTTGAAAGCCCAATTCCTCTTAATGATGAACAAAAACAAGTTTTGATAGCCTTGCAAAAGCCAGATTGTAATTTTATGATTCTAGAAGGACCTCCAGGAACAGGTAAGAGTCATACAATTACAGCTATAATATGCAAGGCTCTTTTAGAAGAAAAATCTGTTCTTGTTTTGTCTGACAAAAAAGAGGCTCTTGATGTCGTTGAAGATAAAATTTCAGAAACTTTAAACAAAATAAGACATGAAGATGATTTTCAAAATCCGATTTTAAGACTTGGAAAGACAGGAAATAAGTTTTATAAAATTGTTCAAGGTCAAACCATTCAAAAAATTAAAGAACATTATAACGCTTATAAGTATAAAAAAGGCGAGTATGATGAGCTTAGAAAAAATTCTTTTCAGGAATTAGAGAAAAATATAAAAGAAAACATTGATTATTTTGAAGGTATAAATATTCAAGACATTGAATTTTATTTTCAAAATATTGACAAGTTATCTAATATTAATTGGATTAATACCTCTAAGGAATCTGAAATAGATTTGTTAAAAATTAAAAAAGGAATACAAAAACTTCGCGAACATAATGATAATTTGAAAATCAATCGAGAATTATTAGATGATAAAAATTATAAACTTATAAAGGAATATCAAGGCTATTTATATGCCTTAAATGAATCAAGAGAAAATTTCAAGAAGGATAATCCAAATGTTGATATAAATATGTTGATTGAAGAATTTGATAAACATGTACCTTACGATAATTCCATGCTCAATTCTTTAAACTCAATAAAGGCAATTTTGTCTGAATTGGGCGATTTATACAAAGACAAACCTGTGATTCTAGATTTATTCAGACCTCAAGAAGAATTAGACCTCGGTGTTTTAATATGGCGGTATAACATTATTAATATATCTCTTGATTTATTCTTTGAATCAAGAAAATTTTTGGGAGAAAAATTCAATAACTATGAAATTTTTTCTAATTTTGAAATTCCCAAAGAAATAAAGCCAGAGGAAGCAATAATTGAATTGAGAGAATATGTCAACAAAGTAAACACAATAAGATCATCCATTTCGGGGTATTTATTCAAAGGCAAGGAAATTGAAAGTATAACCAGAAACTTGAAAAAAACCTTTAACTATTTTGGAGTAGAGAAACCTCAAAATAATATTAAAGACATTCAACATATTTCTGACTTGTTTGATTTTGTTTATAAAAAGATACCAAATGATTATAGAGAAAGAGGACAGAATGATAATTCCATACATTCAATCTTTAAAATTTTATTAGATTTATTGCTAAATAGTAATAATGAAGAACATCTCTCTGATTATAAAAGAATACAAGAATTGCAAAGAAAACTTGTAACAATAAAAGAAGAAATAGAGACAATTGAATCATCACTTATGAGTATTAATGATCTAGAATATGAAATTCGACAGGTAAATTGGAACATAGACGTATTTCAACGAATTAACAATATTAATGTCATTATCCGTGGATTGTCTGATATTATCCCAAATAATGTAGAATTGGATAGCGATGAGAGTTGCGGTGTATTTTTTACAACTGACATTATAGATAATCTAGATAATCTCATAAAAACTATTGAAAAGTTGCGTGACTTAAAAAACGAAATTGATTTTATTTTGAGTATAAAAAAGAAATATTCTGATTTTTCAAAAAGAATAAAATTAGAAATTTCTACTGAAAATATAAATAGGTCTTCAAGTGTTTTATCTAATTACACAGATGAAGAAGTTTTAGAATATTCAAAACACAAAGACTTGCAATCAAAATTAGAAAAGCAATTTAATAATCAGCCAGAAGATAAATTCTTTGATTCAATAAGTGGAATAGAAGATTTAATCACAGCGCGGATGACTTATTTTTTAGACAAAAGAATTATTGAATATACTCAAGATTGTGCAAATGAAGTTGGGACTTTAAAAAATATTGTAAGAAAAAAACAAAAATTTCCAAAAGATCTTTTTCAAAATCTTAAAAAGGCATTTCCTTGCATCTTGGCGGGTATTAGGGATTATGCGGAATTTATTCCTTTAGAAAAGAATTTATTTGATCTCATTATCATTGACGAAGCATCTCAAGTTAGTATTGCGCAGGCTTTGCCTGCTCTTGTCAGGGGAAAACAAATAATTGTGCTTGGAGATGATAAGCAATTTTCAAATGTTAAGGCTAATAATGCAAGTAAAGTAACAAATCAGGAATTAAGAAAAAGAGTTCAGGATACATTTTTAAAAGAAAGACTCAAAGGGTTAGATAAAAATGGTTGGCTTACAAAAGTAAAAGAAAATTTTGATATTAAAAACTCCATTCTCAAATTCTCAAGATTTATCAGAAATTACGAATGTCAACTAAAGAAACATTTCCGTTGTTATCCTGAAATTATTTCTTATTCTGATAAAAACTTTTATAATCACACTCTTCAGTTCATGAAAATTAGAGGGAAGCCGATTGATGAAGTAATCAAAATTGAAGTCATTGATCATGATGGAAAGTTTGACGAAACAAGAAACACTAATGAGTTTGAAATTAAGCATATTATTAAAAAACTTAAAGAATTTAAAGAAAAAGAAATTGAACAAAGCATTGGTATTATTACTCCACACAGAGAACAAGTAACGCTTCTTTTTGACAAAATTAGTGAGTTGCCAGAAAGAGATTGGCTTTTTGGAAAGTGCAAACTAAAAATAATGACTTTTGATACTTGCCAAGGAGAAGAAAGGGATTATATTTTTTACTCAATGGTTGCTACAAAAGAAAAAGATCGATTGAACTGGATTTTTTTGAAAGATTTTTCTTTAATTAGCGATGAAGTAGACGGAACAATAAAGTCCCAAAGAATGAATGTTGGATTTAGTCGTGCGAAAGAATGCATTCATTTTGTTCTAAGTAAGCCCATTGAAGAATTCCATGGAGAAATTAAAAATGCGCTGTTCCATTATAAAAATGAATTAGAAATTGGAAAAAAAAGAATTTTTAAGAAACTTGACTCCAAAATGGAGTACAAAATAGATGAAATTTTTCATAACACAAAATTTTATAAAGAAAATAAAGAAAAAATTGAATTTATTCCACAATTTGAAATAGGCAATTATCTAAGACAGCTAGATAGAAGCTATAACCACCCCGCCTATAAAGTTGATTTTCTTTTAATTTTCAATGACCAAAAAATTGTCATAGAATACGATGGTTTTAAAGAACACTTTGTTGATCAATCAGAAGTAAATGAGTCAAACTATAAATATTATATGAAAGATGACGATATTTATCGTCAAAAAGTTTTAGAGGGTTATGGATATAAATTTTTAAGAATAAATAGATTTAATATCGGTGATGATCCGATTGAAACGCTTAACGAAAGATTAGAAAATTTGTTAAAAAAAAACTTCAAAACGGAATAGTGCTAGAAAAGCTGTATGAGCAAATTGATAAATTAAGAGATGGTGATGAAAGAGTATGCGATAAGTGTGGAGAAATACTTAAATCTAAATATTTTCCTTATAAATCTATAAATTCATGTCTGTGGTGTTATGAAAAAAATCACAATATAATATTACGCACTCTTAGGAAAAAATTAAGACTGTCTAAATTTGCAATTGGTCCAAGTAAAATATTAAGAGGATTACTTTGTCCATATTGTGGCGAAGAAACAATAACGAGAGAAGGATTAATTTATGTGTGTAGCATTTGTAATAACGAGGTTAATGTAAAAAAGAAACATATACAGAAAATAAAACCAAAATTATGTCCAACTTGCGGTTCTTCGCA
Organism: Candidatus Parcubacteria bacterium; assembly: GCA_023132875.1. Classification (GTDB taxonomy): domain Bacteria; phylum Patescibacteriota; class Minisyncoccia; order JAHIHE01; family JAGLIN01; genus JAGLXN01. Next base: position 98,336 of record JAGLXN010000017.1, on the reverse strand, counting down.
AATAAGAAAGGCGAGGTTGAGTAATAACAATCATAACGAATACTTTTGTAAAAATTGTCAATCAATATGGGATTTCGCAAAAACAAAAAAAGGTGATTTTATTCGCAAGACCTCTGTAGAAAAAATATTAAGTTATTTGAAAAACCAAAAAGAAAATAATGAACCAATCGAATTTTATTATCGCGATGATATTAAACCAAGAAAAATTTATGATTATTTTTTAGACGATAAATATATAAATGTTAAATCTGATAAAGGATACTTCATAAAATTTTTGATAGATAGAATAAAGAAAATTTAAAATTTCTCTCATCAAACCCCAAATCCAAAAACAAATCGCAAAGAAAATTCAAGAAAGCCATAAATTAAGAAAAGAAAGCAAAGAGCTTTTGGAAATGGCAAAAAGAAAAGTTGAGGAGGAGATTGAGAAATAAAAAACAAAATCCGCTATTTCTTTTTTTGTTTTCAATCGCTACCTTCATTCTCCGCTATCTTATTTTTATTGCTATGGCTAGAATTTTAAGATAGACCTTTTTTGCTCTATCGCGCCAAACAAAATCAAATCCTAAAAAACAAAAAACAAAATCTAAAAGTGGAGACAGTGGTTCGTAGAGAATAAATTTTCTTATTTCCGCTATCTTACTTTTATTGCTATGGCTAGAAAAATAAGATAGGCGAATAGTTTGAATAATAACATTTTGCAATTAGGCTCCACAGCCCTGCGGGACTATGGAGCTAGCAGTGGAATGTCCTGAATAATTTTTTCTGAAATCACAAAAGGCTCCACACGGAGTATGGAGTCAACAGATTCTATTTGTTTTACACAAATTATTTAACTGATATAATTAGGGTGTAGGAAAAAACTTATGCTGCAAATTATAATTATACGATACTGCAAACCCCTCCCAGCCTCCCCTTATCAGGGGAGAAGTATTTTAATTAGAAAATAAATCATCACAATTATGGATCAAACTCAGGCTTTAAAAATTCTTAAATCAGGACAGAATATATTTCTTACTGGTTCGGCTGGAACTGGGAAGACTTTTTTGTTGAATGAGTTTATTGAATATTTAAAAAAAGAAAAAATTAAAGTCAGCGTAACCGCTTCAACCGGCATTGCCGCGACGCATTTAGAGGGAATTACTATTCATTCGTGGTCGGGAATGGGGATTGAAAGCAGATTAAGCGATAAGCAAATTAAAGGATTGCTTAGGAAAGAAGAGCTATCCAAGAGAATTAAAGAGGCTGAAATTTTAATTATTGATGAAATTTCAATGCTGGACGCGTCTCGCCTTGACTTGCTGGACAAAATTTGCAAAGCGGCGAAGGAGCCGTTCTTATCCTTTGGCGGATTGCAAATTATAATGTGCGGAGATTTTTTCCAGCTTCCGCCAGTTAATGTGGGAAGAAAAGAAGGAGTAGAATTTGCTTATGATTCATTAGCATGGGAACAAGCGGATATAAAGGTGTGCTATCTTGACAAGAAACATCGCCAGCAAGATGATCTTGAGTTTGTTAATATTTTAGACAGTATCAGGGAAAACGAAGCCGGCGAAGATATTATGAACAAATTAAAGGCGAGATTGAATAAGCAGGTCAACTGTTTGATAAAGCCGACTAAGCTCCATACGCACAATTTGGATGTTGACGCGATCAACAATTTTGAACTTTCAAAAATACGGGAGAAAGAAAAGATCTTTTATATGAATTCGGACGGACCTGAAAAAATAGTTGCTTCTTTAAAAAAGAACTGTCTTGCTCCTGAGGAATTAAAACTGAAAGTAGGAGCTGTTGTTATGTTCGTTAAAAATAATTTTAGAAGAGGTTATGTAAATGGAACATTGGGCGAGATTGTTGGTTTTAATGAGGACGGCTTGCCAATAATAAAAACAAAATCAAATAATGAGATCGTAGCGGAGCAAACAAGTTGGGAAATTGAACAAAAAGGACAAGTTGTTGCCAGAATTAGCCAGATTCCGTTGCGTTTGGCTTGGGCGATAACGGTTCATAAAAGCCAGGGAATGAGTTTAGACGCGGCTGAAATAGATCTAAGCAAATCGTTTGAGCGCGGGATGGGATATGTAGCGTTATCAAGAGTTAGGCAATTAGACGGCATTAAATTGATGGGGATCAATCAAATGGCATTGCGGGTAAATGAGCAAATAGTTGAGAAGGACAAAGAATTTAAAGAATTATCAGGAAAGATAGAAGGTTTTTAAATCAAAAATATTGTAAAATGGACTGAAGAATAAAAATTTGCTATAGTTATACCATAAACAAAGAATAATTATGCCCAGAAAAAGGAAAAAACATATTTTATCAAAAGTAATAGCCTTACACCTATTGATTGGCGTGTTTTTTGCGCCTTTTTCTTTTTGCGCGCAAGCTGCAAATTCGAGTATTCCTAAAATAATTTCCAGAGCGGAGTGGGGGGCGGATGAGGCTAAAATGAATTGGCCGACAGAATACGCGAAAGCTGAAAAATTTGTTATTCATCATACGGCAAGTTCAAATTTGGTTCCAGATCCAGACGGAAGCGGAAAATATAAGGATATGGTTAATAATATTTATATCTATCACAATAGCAAGAAAACTTGGAATGATGGTAATGGAGAGTGTACAGGTTTTGGAGATATGGGATATAATTATTTAATTGATCCTAGCGGGAATATATATGAAGGAAGATTTGGCGGGAATGGAGTTGTTGCGGGACATGCCAATGGGTATAATACTGGAAGTATAGGGATTTCAGTTCTTGGAAGATATCAGGATTATACAAATAGTGAAAGTGAAAATATTAAATCGCATCCAGTAACTTCTGCCATTAAAAAATCATTAGAGAATTTGATTGGCTGGCTTGCGGCAAATAATAATATAGATTTAAACAAAATAAGCGATTTTAGAGGTAAAAAGGTTGACGGAGTAGTCGGACACAGGGATATAGCTCCTACAATCTGTCCGGGAGATGAGCTTCATAAGCAATTAAACAGCATACAAAGCAACGCAAGTATTATTAAAAAAGAATATAATAAATATTCCTATCAAATAGGCGGAGACAAATCTATTTATATCATTGAAGATGGATATAAAACAAAATTCAGCTCAAAAGATAAACTGCCAAGCGCTTATAGAAGTAGAACTATAAAACCGATCTCAAAATCACAGCTTAACGCGTATAAATATAAAAATATTATTATCTATCCGGACGGAAGCCTTTTGCAGGAATTTAATACGGCAAAAGTTTATTATTTGGAAAATGGGCGAAAAAGGGCAATGGAAATGACCGGGGAAGAATTTGTAAAAATGGGCTTTGCGACGAGCGATATAAAAAAGGTTTTTGCAAGCGATTTGAAAATATATGACAATGGAAAAATTATTAAATACGCTCCCGACGGGAAATTATTAAAAGATAAAAACGGAACAATATTTTCAATAGAAAACGGAAAGAAAAGAAAGTTTACTTCGGCGCAGCTTTTTGAATATTTGAATTATAAGTGGGAGGATATAGAAGAAGACGCTTATCTTAGTTTTTATCTTGAAAATTCTGATATGGTTTATCCAGATGGAACGCTGATTAGAGAAGCGAATAAACATGAAGTATATCTTGTCAAAGACAAACAAAGAAAGAAAATTTTCTCAAACAGTCTGATGAGCGTTCTTGGATATAAAGCAGAAGATGTTCTCTCCGTAACCGAGGATGAATTTAATCATTTTCCGGAAGGGGAAATGGTTAAATACCCGGATAACACATTAGTAAAAGCGGAAGATTTTCCCGCAATCTATCTTATTGAAAACGGCAAGCGAAAAGAATTTACTTCCGCTACGCTTTTTGAGAAATCTGGGTATGAATGGAAAGATGTTATAAGCACCACAAAAGAAGAAATAAAAAATTATTCTCTGAATGGGAGAGTGCTATATCCGGACGGACTATTGGTAAAATCTATAAATAATCCTGCTGTATATCTCTTGGAATCCAGCAAGAAAAGAATGGTAATGTCAGCTGTTTTATTTGAAAAATTAGGATATGACTGGAATGATGTAATTTCACTTAGTCCGAATGAAATAGGGGAATATCAAACTGGTAAAATCCTAACCTATCCCGATGGAACACTAATTAAAAGAAAAGGTTATTCAGCGGTTTATAAAATTGAAAATGGAGAAAGGAAAGAATTCACGTCGCTTGCTCTTTTTGAAGCTACTAACAGCAAGTGGTCGGATATAGTTGAATTGGATAGGGAAGAATTTTTAGCGTATTCAAATGGCGGCAATTTAAGATACCCTGAAAATACATTAGTAAAAGAAAAAACAGGCGGTAAAATTTATGCAATTAAAAATGGCAAAGCTGAATGGATAAAAACTGCCGAAGAATTTATTGAAGCAGGCTATAAGTGGTCTGATGTTATTGAAATTTCAGGAGATGAGATGAGATTATATACAATTCCAGCAGCGCCTAAAATAAAAGAAAACGCGCCAAGCACTGGCAATTCGTTTTCAGAAAGCGAAGAAGTGGCGGAAGGGGATAATAATAACTCAAATAATAATTCAGACGGGAATAGCGATGAGACTGAACAAGACGGTTCCAGTCAGGAGACTGGAACCAACGGTAATGATGGCGAAGAGCCAAAGATGAGAGTAGCTATTTATTCCAGCTTAGGCGAAAATGTAAAAATAACAGCAAACGGAAATTATACTGTCAAATATTATGATTTTAATGAAGCAATAAGCAAGACTGAAACTAAATCTGCGAATGAACAAACAATAATTCAATATTTTAATTCAGATTCTTATATAAAATTCATTCCTTCTTCAGAAAACGTAATTTTGAAAGTTTTAACTTATGATGATCTATCATGGAACAAGGCTGTAAATGATAATGAGTTTAGAGGAAATATTGAAATTAATTATTCAAAAACATCAAAGAAATTATGGATTATAAATGAGCTGTCGTTGGAAGATTATGCCAATGGAATAGCTGAAGCTTTGAATGACAGTCCGGAAGAGTATCTCAAATCATTCGGTGCGATTGCGCGAACTTACGCAATGTATTATATTAAGAAGGGAGGAAAACATACTGGCGAGCCATTTCATTTGAAAAACAGCAGAAACGGAAATGGAAACGATCAGGTTTATAAAGGGTATAATTTTGAGATGAGAGCCCCGAAAATTGTGACGGCTAATGAATCTACGGCAGGTTATATTATAAATTACAATGATAAACCAATTGTCGCGGCATATTCCTCTGATTCCGGAGGAACGACAAAAAATGCCTGTGATGTTTTGAGTAAAACATATTGCGGTGATGACTATGCTTATCTTCATGGCGGCGTGAAAGACCCGGCAAATACACAACACGAACAGGCAAAAATTTCCGCAAGCCATGGCGCGGGAATGAGCGCGGTCGGAGCATATCAAATGGCGGTAGATGGAAGTTTATGGCAAGAGATTATAAAATATTATTATTCTGAAGTTGAGATTGAGAAATATTATTAAATATTAACATAAAAATATGAGAAAAAATAAAAAAATGCTGTTTAACAAATTTTCTTGCTTTTTTTTAGTTCTATGGTCTGTTTTAGCAGCAAATCAGGCAATTGCGATAAGTTCTATTTATATTTCAAATCCAATAGCAACCAGTGATTTTTCTGTGCTTGTTTCGAATTTCTTAAAGTGGATTTTATCTGTTGCCGGAGCCTTGACCCTTCTTATGCTTGTTACTGGAGGAGTTTTTTATGTAACTTCTTCTGGAAATGAGCAAAAAATAGAAACAGCAAAAAAAATGATCATATGGACTATTTTAGGATTAATGTTGATTCTTGCTTCGTATTCAATAATTGTTGTATTAGATAAGATTTTGACTTAGTTTGTTATTTATTGGAGAAAGATAGAGTGAAGTTGCTACAAATAACACACCCCGTCTGCTTCGCAGCCTACCCCTCTCAAGAGGGGAATAATCTATCATATCTGCTTCGCAGCCTACCCCTCTCAAGAGGGGAATAATCTATCATATTTATGCAAAAAGAAGTTTATATAATTGTATTAAATTGGAATGGTAAAGATGATACTATAGAATGCATTGAATCATTGCAAAAAATAAATTATAGCAATTATAAGATTGTTATTGTTGATAATGGTTCAGAAGACGATTCTGTTTCTGAAATAAAAAAACAATTTTCTGAAGTAAAAATAATTGAAAATAAAAAAAATCTTGGTTTTGCCGGCGGAAATAATATTGGAATAAAATACGCGATTAATAGCGGCGCTGGCTATGTCTTGCTTATAAACAATGACACGACGGTTGAAGAGAATTTTTTAAGTGAGCTTATTGAAATGGGGGAGTCAGATAAAAAAATCGGCATCTTAGGATCAAAAATATATTTTTATAGCGAGCCGAACAGAATTTGGTTTGCCGGTGGGAAAGTAAACTGGCTCAAAAACAAGGGAACGCACATTGGGCTTGATCAGATTGACAATGGGCAATATGACAAAACAAAAGAAACTGATTATCTAACTGGATGCTGTCTGCTGATAAAACGGGAAGTCGTTGAAAAAATAGGAGTATTGGCGGAAGATTATTTTTTATATTACGAAGACACGGATTTTTCTCTAAGAACAAAGAATATTGGATATAAATGTATATTTGTTCCAAGATCAAAAATATATCACAAAATTTCAAGGTCAACAAAGCCGGGTTCTTCAAATTACATTTATTATCACACCAGAAACGGTCTTGTGTTGGCAAAACGAACCGGTTCACTTCTGAATAAAATTGTTTTATATCCATATTGCGCCTATTTGTTTTTAAAGCAGATTATCAAAATTATTTTTATTCCCCAAAAAAAAGAATGGGCATTCGCGGTTCTAAGAGGTGAGAAGGATTTTTTGTTAGGGAAAATGGGAAAGGCTTAAGTCATATAAACATTTTAACATACTAACATATTAACATTTTTACTATTGAGTTTGCTTCAGTCTTCTGACTGGAGCGTTTTTTGTGAAAATTAACTAAACAAAAAAAGAAACACTACCGAAGTAGTGCAAAAAATGAAAATTTATTTTTTTATTTTATTTTTTTATTTAGGATTATTATTTAACTATTTTTTTCCATCTCTCTCCTGTTTTCTTAATCTTCTTCTTTCTTTTTGTTTCGGTCTGTTCTTTTTGTTTGAGCCACCTTTTCCATTGGGTATTTTCCTTTCCTCCTATACTGTTGTAACTTTAATAAACAATAAAATCTTATCAAACTATAAATAAAAAGTCAAATAAAAAATAAGCAATTATAAAATGTTTATATGATTTTAAACTTTCCCACTAAATACCCAACTCCAAAAGGCCCTTCGTAGCTTAGTTTTTCAAATTTATATTCTGAATTTGATAGCGCTCCGAGCAAGATTATAATTGACCGCAATCCGCATTCTCCCGCTTCTTCAACTAAACTTGAATCCAAATTTAATATTTCGTCAACTTTATTTTTTTCCAACAGCTCTATTAAAAGCTCATCAAACTTTTTTCCTTCTGGCGAGTATCCTGCAGGCGCGTCAGGAGTCAGGCGGTGTGAAAGATCTCCGCTGGCAACCAAAGCCACTTTTTTTTCTGTGCTTTCTATAACTTCATAAATTACTTCGCCAAATTCAAAATGCTTTTTATAATCAAGATAAGAAAAAGTTATTGAAACAACCTTTACTTTAGGAACATGCTTTTTAAGAAAAAATAAAGGGACCATAGCCCCATGATCAAGAGAAATGCCATTGCCCACAAGTTCGGTCGGTATATCTTTTGAATCTGCAACTCTTTTTATGCTTGCTCCCAGATCAATGTCATTTTCAATTTTCATTGAAGTATTGTCGCCAAATTGCGAAAAATCGCCCTGCAGACATTTTGTGCTGTTTATAGACATAGCATCCATTTGAACAGGGCCGTGAGGAGAAGTAATAATAATAGTATCAATTTCCTTTTCTTTAATTTGATTGCCAAGCTCGTTCATAGCGCGTACAGTTGATTTAATTTGCGCAAAATAATTTTTTCCGATTGAAGGAATTAAAAGCGGGGGATGGGGACAAATTGAGGCGAATTTTAGCATATATTTAGATTAGGAATTAAGAATTAAGAATCAGGAATTACGAATAATAAATTTGTAATTCTTGATTCATTATTTATTATTCATTATTCAAATTATATCCAAGCTCTCCCCGCATTTTCCGCACTTCCCGTTTCTATCAAACCGTTTAATGTAAAATCCGATTCTTTCTATTGCAAGTTCGTTGCATTTTGGACAGTATGTATTCTCTTTGGAATTTCCTGGAATGTTTCCGGCGTAAACATATTTAAGTCCGGCCTTTTTACCTATCTCGTAAATTTTATGAATTTTTTCAACAGGCGTATCCGGTATATCCTGCATCTTCCATGAGATTGTGCCAGAAAACGCGGTTACGTGCCAGGGTGTGTCGCTGCCCAATTCATTGAAAATAAATTTTGCAATATTTTTCAGCATTTTTTCATCATCGCTTAAAGTTGGAATTATAAGCGTTGTAACTTCATTCCAAATGCCGAGCTTTTTGATTTGCTTTAGATTTTCTAAAACCGGACCGACTCTCGCCCCGCAATATATTTTATAAAATTCATCATCAAAAGACTTTAAATCCACATTTGCCGCGTCAAGATATGGCGCAATCATCTTCAATGTCTCATTGCTCATAAACCCGTTTGTCACCCATACGTTTTTTATTCCCTTTTCTTTCGCCAGCTTCATTGTGTCAAGCGCGTACTCTAAAAATATAGTTGGTTCGGTGTATGTATAAGCTATGCTTTGGCATTTATTTTTAACGGCATTTTCAACTATTTCTTCGGGAGACAATTTCTGGCCCACTTCCAACAAATTCTTATCGGTCTTTACTGTTTGGGAAATTTGCCAGTTCTGGCAATTGCCGCAGCGAAAATTGCATCCGACGGTTGCAAGCGACAGCGAATGAGTTCCCGGTAAAAAATGAAATAGCGGCTTTTTTTCAATCGGATCTATGCTTTCTGAAATTAACCTTTCATAATTAAGAGCGTATAATTTTCCATCAATATTTTTTCTAACCCCGCAAATGCCAAAATTTTCAGGCGCAATAAAACACCTATGCGAACAGGTGCTGCATTGAACCTTATTATTTTCCAGCTTTTTGTATAGATATGATTCTTTCATGAAAATCATTTTAACATACTAACATACTAACATTTTAACAAACGCTAAATTGTTAAATCTGTCATTCTGAACTTGTTTCAGAATCTATTGTCCATTACCGCTGATTTATATTCAATTCAATAAACTTGCTCTTTCGTTTTAGCTTAATCTAAAGGTTTATAGATTTATAGGTTAGTTTGCTGTAAGAAATAGAAGATTCTGAAATAAATTCAGAATGACATTTTATGCCTAAAATGACGAAACTTAGTTAACAATATAGTAATACAACAATACAATATCATTCTACCACTTCCAGTTTTTGAGGCAAGAAAAAAATACCCAAGGAAATAAATCCGAGGGTGTAAATTTAGTTTGATCTGGTTTATATTTTTATTTCTTTTGCCAATTTAGGAAGTTGATTGCTTAGTTCTGCGACAATTTCATATACCCTTCTCACTTCTTCAGGGCTGCCACCATCTCTGAAAACTTGTTTGCTAATATCCTCTCCATCTTTTGTAATTCTCCAGCTATCATTGTCAATGACATCAGCAAGAATTATTTCATTCTTTGTTTGCCAAAACACAGAACGACCAAATTCAATTTTTAAATCCTCCAGAGTAATGTCTAGAATTGCCCATGCCTGTTCAAGTATAGAAAAAACTGTTTTAGCAGTTTTTTTCATTTCATCTATTTCTGAAACAGTGCATAGTGGTTCTATTTTACCCAGACAAGATTCACCTGAAATTGGTTTTTTAGGATCATGCATAAACCATTCATCTTTAGTGAAAACGATAATAGGATCATGCCTTGAATCATCCTTTAAGAAAAATTCTACTTTAGGATCTTCAAATATTATTCCCGGTTGAACTTCTGGATTACGTTTTAGATAGCTACTTTTAATTCCTATCTTTCCTCTTATGACAACTTCCAGAGGTATCATGTTACAACCAATTACCAAAATAGAATTTGGCGAATCTTGCAAGAAGAAATGATTTGGAACATTAAGTTCTGTAAGCAGGGATAAAACATTTACAGTTGTAGTTGTTGCAAAAACATCTTTTCCGTCTATTGTTTCCTTCTTGTCCCCATCTTCTGCTGTAACTGCAGATTTGTTAACTAGTCGAACAATGCCATTCCCTATTGGTTCAATTTCCTTGGTCTTTCCCATTTCTATCAACTCTTTAATATTTTTATTTTCACTCCTTAAATTTTTAAGGTGCTTTACCTTATGCTTATATATAACCGAAAATGAAAATTTTGTCAAAAAAAAGAAGATATTAAGTTTTTATTATTAAAGCTCAATATCTTATATTTTTCTATATTTTATTGTTCTAAAATCTCTTCATAGAGCACTGCTTCATGTCGTAGAATGTACGATGGCATGAATACTTTATTCCATTTATTAAGATTTTTCGTATCTTGGAAAATTTTCTTCAAAGTTTCATTCCATCTTTGGATATCACTTTCCGTTGCTCCAAGTCGTGATGAAACTCTGAGCTTTCCCTTGGGAATAATGTACTGTATGGAAATGGGCGTCGGTTTTTCAAAGGTTTGGAATATGTGAAGCAATTCATTTGACTCTTCAAAAGATTCAGGCGGTCTATTTCGCAATTTTTCTTCCTTCCTTCCTGGCTCATGGACATTGAAGGACGCAAGCTGCAATATTCTATAAGCATCTTCGGTGCTCAATCCAAAAGTAAACCCTATTTCTTTCAGAACTTCTTTCGCATTACTTGAGGCGTAATTACCACGAGAATCAACTATCTCTAAGAACATGTTGTCTGGATAAACAACCAGATTTTCTAATATCTTGCTTATTGTTTTCAATGAACGAACCGTTACATGGAAAAGGTCTGGCCAGGCAACTCTTTCAACGGATGATTGTTCTATGGATCTTTCTTCCCATGTCACAATATTTTCCGTTAATGCTATAGAGAATGCTTTTGCTAATCTTGCCATTCCTTCCAACTGTTCAGCAGAAATAGTGTTCCTTTTGTGTGGCATTGTGGAAGAACCTACTTGCTTTTTGCCAAATGACTCTTGATAGATTGGTCTCCCGCTTCTTGCACCCAAACGAATGTCTGTTGCAATTTTGCTAATAGAAAGTACAAGCTGACTAAGGGCATGTGCAATTGGCGCATAAAGCTCTCTAGGCATAATTTGTGTTGCGCCATAAAAAGGTTCAAAACCCAGTATGGCTAAAGCTTCTTTTTCGATTTCTGGGTCTATGCCGCCATAATTTCCTTCTGCTCCAGAAAGTTTGGAATACTTTAATGCTTCTGTTGTCCGTTGCAAATTTTCAAAACTAACTTGAAGATCCTTATACCAAGTAAGACAACGCTTGCCAAATGTTTGCAGTTCAGCTTCTTGTCCATGAGTACGACCATTCATTATAGTATACCGGTATTTCAAGGCCATTTCTTTTAAAATTTCTTGAAGTTCTGTATATTCTCCTGTTGTTACGGAAATTGATTCTTTTAACATTCTTGCAAAAGCCGCCTCTTCCGTATCATAGGAAGTCATACCATCACCATGAAGATACAGTTTTAGATCTTCTGGCAAAAATCGTCGACGTTCTTCTAGAAAAGCAACTAGATCATGTCTAAGATCTTTTTCAAGTTGTTTCCAAATAGTTATATCTATTGGATTTTGCATGAGAATTGCATTGATTTCAGCATAAACTTCTATGGGGATTTGACCCGAATTAGCTCTTGCTTTTATTACTGCCAATTCTGTTCCTTGCCAAAGAAGTAGTTTATTTTCATCAGACCAAATTTTGACAACCTCTTCCTGTTCATATCTTGGTATCATTAAAATCACTCCTGATTGTTTTTATACATTTTAAAAAGGACATTGCTTTTTCAGCAACCCTCCCTTGCAACAATACTACCAATCTTGTGCTTTTTGTCAAACCTAAAACAAACTGCTATAATAAATTTATGAAAAAACGAATTTTTATAGCAATAGATTTGCCGGACGAGATCAAAAGAGAGCTTCTGTCTTATGAAAAACGATGGCGGAATTTGCGCATAAAATGGACAAATTTTTATAAACTGCATATAACAGTCAGATTTTTAGGAGAAGTGGACAGAAAAGAGTTAGAATTAATTTTATTGGCGGTTGAAAAAACCGCTTCGGAAATTAAGCCTTTTGATATGTGTCTGGATAGAATAGTTTTAGGACCGGATCCTGTTCAAGCAAGAATGTTTTGGGCGACGGTTTTGATAGACGCAAATCTTATAAAGCTAAAACGCGCTATGGAACAAAACTTAAAATTTTACGGATTTGAAATGGAAGATCGCGAATTCAAACCGCACATCACTCTTGCGCGCGCCAGGGGAAATCAGCTCAAAGGAAAGCAAACGAATATTGTTTTAAAAAATATGAAATTTAAAGCCGAAAGCATAGAAATTATAGAAAGCCAGCTTAGGCCGAACATAGAAAAATATAAATTAGTTGAGAGTTTTGAGCTAGCTTCTTAGCTTCTTAGGTTTAAAGAATAAATTATGAATTATGAAAAAATATTAGATGTAAAAGTAAATAAGATTACAACAAAAGAAGTTCTTGAAAAAATCAAGAGTTTTTTATTATCGGATCAACAACATTATATTGTAACACTAAACCCAGAAATGGTTGTTGAAGCTCGAAAAAATAATCACTTTAAAAAAATTATAAATGAAGCCGATATTATTATTCCGGATGGAACAGGAATTTTATTTGCGAACAAATTTTTAAATCATAAAACATTGCCCGAAAAAATTACGGGTATTAATTTAATTTATAAAATCTGTGAATCTGAACTTATAAAAGGTAAAAAGATATATTTATTAGGAGCGGGAGAAGGGATAGCGGGAGAAGCCGCAAAAGTTTTATCTAAAAAGTATGATCGTTTAAATATCGTGGGCGCGGAGGAGGGAATGTGGTTTGAAATACCAAATACCAAATACCAAATACCAAATAAATCTCAAAATTCCAAATTCCCAGCCAAAGGCTGGTCCGCCTTGGGAGGAAAAATTCCAAATTCTTATAATAATAAGTTTCATAAGTTAAATGAAGAATTAATTCAGCGGATAAATAGAACAAAACCAGATATAATACTCGTTGCGTTTGGCGTTCCTAAACAGGAAGAATGGATTTATGAGAACTTAAAAAAATTGCCAAGCGTAAAGCTGGCAATTGGAGTCGGCGGATCGTTTGATTTTATATCTGGTGAAGTCAAACGCGCGCCATTGATTTTCCAAAAATTGGGATTGGAATGGCTGTGGCGATTGATCTTGAATCCGCGAAGAATAAAACGAATTTATAACGCGACGATAAAATTTGGGTGGATGGTTTTGAAAAAATAAAAAAAGGGTTAAAATTCCAATGTTGTAGAATTAAACCCTTCAAAATGTTTCTACTTTAGTTTTCAACATTGCGAAGAACTTCTTTACAATTATTCAATCCACATTGAGAACATGTTGTTACCGTTAAACCCTTTACTTCCCAAAAAAAGATTACTGGATTACATCTTGGGTTTACACATGTCAATATTCTTCCCGTAAATTTGTTATGGCATGTTTTACATTCGTGCTCTTGTTTGTTCTCATCATCAACCTTATCAACCTTTCTCCCGCAATGATCGCATATATTTTTATCGTTTTTTGAACCACGAAAATCTTCCAATGTTACTATTTTTTTTGGTTTTGTATAATTTTCAATTACTACGGTTAGAGCCAACTTATTCCCTCCTTAATAACTATATCATAATTAGCACAATAAAACAATAAAAAAATTTATTTCTTGTTTTCTATTCTCTAATTCGCGCGAATAGGAGAATAAGAAACAGATTGCAAATACATGCAGAATAATTTTATAGAACAATTTATGAAACTAAGGACTCGTCCAAAGAAATGAAATAGCAATTATTTATATGTTAAAATGATTTTTATGTTTAACCCAAGCCAAAGAGCGCGAATGCTCAGAAAAAAATTAATAAGAGATAATAAATATCTGCTTGCAAAAATTGGCGGAGCGGGGCAGGATCCGGGAGAACGGAAAGTTCTTACTGATTATTTCAGATATAAAGATTATATTGATAAACCGGGATGGGTCAAGGCAAGCGAAAAGAAAAAATGGTCTGATAAATTTTTGGGGCTGAGAAAGAATGGATTTAAAAGAACTGAATTCCAAAACCCGACATATTCAGCAGCTTATAATCTAAAAAGAAGCCTTGCGGAATTTAGCAAAGTTTTCACGATGCAAGTCGCGGGATGCAATTATTCGTGCAACTATTGTTTTGTTCCTCGCGAACTTAATTCGGCGGATAAAAGATACGGAAGATTTTTCAGCGCTAAAGAAATCGTTGAAGAATTTTTAAGAATAAAAAAAGATTCAAAAGAGGCAATGAATGTAATAAGAATAAGCGGGGGAGAGTGCATGATTATTCCTGAAATTGTTATTGATCTTTATAATGAGATGATGAAAAAATCTGAAGACTCGTATTTGTGGATTGATACGAATTTATCCGCCATAGAAATTATGAAAGAACAAAAAAATGAACTTGAAAAAGTTTTAAGCCAAAAAAATGTCGGGATCGTAGGATGTTTTAAAGGAACAGTAAAAGAGGATTTTAGCCTGATAACAGGGGCAAAAGAAAAGTTTTATAAAAATCAGTTTGAAGCCGCAAAATTTTTAATTGATTTGGGCGCTGATTTTTATGCTTATGTTCCAGCTTATGTCTATGATAAAAAAATAGCGAAAGAAAAACTGGAAAGTTTTTTGTTTGAGCTTCGAAAAATTAGTAAAAATTTACCTCTGAGATTGGAAATACTCAAAGTTGAAGATTTTCCGGCGGCTAAAATTAATTTTGAACTTTCAGAGAAAGAAGGACGAGCTATTTCTAAAACTAATCAAGAGTATGTTTTTGATTTATGGTATAATAAATTATTGCTGAAATATTATTCAGAAGAAGCGTTAAAAAAGTTTTGCTGTGAAATTGAATTATAGGATGAATTAATTTAGCTTTGTCATTCTGAACTTGTTTCAGAATCTATTTTCTGTTAGGTATAATTTATCCTATTTGCAACAACGCCAAGAATCATATTACAATTATTGTATTTTCAATTTAGTAAAGCGTTTGATGCTTTATAGGATTGTTCAATGTAGCAACAGAAAGATTCTGAAACGAGTTCAGAATGACAATTCTTTGGAACAATGAGTTATCATTCAGATATGTTCAAATGTTTATATGATTTGCTATTGCCGTTTTTCTCCATAAATGGTATAATTTAATAGAAATTAGCCTTAAATATAGCTTAGATTAAAAATATGGATGATGATGATAAAAAAAATGAACAAAGCGATAGTGGAATAGAAAGTCAGGAAGAAAATAGTAATAAAATGGACAGGGAAAATAAAGAATTTCAAAAAGAAATAGATAGATTAGAAAAAGAGAGGGAAGAATATGAAGAAAGAAAAAAAGAAGCAGTAGAGAGATCAAGAAAAGATAGGGAAAAAGAAAAAAAGCCGGAGAAAGAAAGCGAACAAGAACAAAAAATGATAGGCGGCCAGCTAATCATGGTAAAGAAAAAAACCTATG
Source organism: Candidatus Parcubacteria bacterium (assembly GCA_023132875.1). Taxonomy (GTDB): domain Bacteria; phylum Patescibacteriota; class Minisyncoccia; order JAHIHE01; family JAGLIN01; genus JAGLXN01. The sequence goes on along the minus strand of JAGLXN010000017.1, from coordinate 82,599 downwards.
ATCATAAATTAAAAGTTTTCAGGCATAACAGGCTTAATGATTTTGGCTTAAGCGGAACAAAGAAGATGGAAAAAGCCTTACATAAAGTGCACGGAGTTTCTTTGAAGAAAAAAATGGACTTCTTAAGAGCCGTAAAGGCTTATAATCCGACAAAGTCAGTTTTAAAAAAGAAGGATTTTGATGAATTTACAAGAAGATTTAAAAGTAAAAGATTTACAGGAACTAAATTTAAAAAAGTAACAGAAGAAGGAATTGACATAAAAAAAATGAGAAAAGAATTTGGAAAAAGAGATATTGATAAGCTTAAAAGAGGGATAACAGGACAAAGTAATCCATATAAGTACAAAAGCAAAGGATCAGATTTAAGAAACACACCTTCGCCTTCAGCAAGCAAAACTGACAGATCTCTTTGATTTAATATTGATAACAAATTTTATAAACCAAACAAACTATGTATCTATTATTTTGGATAGCGGTATTTATTGTAAGTTTGATAATTTTAATAAAGTCAGCTGATTTTTTTACGGAAAGCAGCGAGAAAATTGGTTTATCAATGAAGATTTCTCCCTTTATTATTGGAGTTGCGATTGTTAGCATAGGAACATCTCTTCCTGAGCTCGCGACATCAATAATCGCGGTTTTTGAGGGACAGACTGAAATTGTGACTGCGAATGCTGTCGGGTCTAATATCGCGAATATTTTGCTTGTTATTGGAGTTGCTTCTGTGGTCGCAAGAAAAATGAGCATAAAACGAAGCTTGATCAATCTTGATCTTCCTCTTCTCGCCACCGCAACAGCCATTTTATTTTTTGTGTTGATGGATAAAAAGGTCAGTTCAATTGAAGGTTTTATTTTATTGTTGACATATGGAATATATTTTTTTTATATTATTTCTTCAAGAAAAGAAAGATCTATAATAAACCACAAAGAAGCTGAAATTAGTAAAAACCATGAAGAATTTATATTCCCTCCAACAAAAGCAAGCAGAATTAGATTTTTAAAAAAACTGTGGAATTATAAGCCGAAAGTAGAACTTGGGGTTTTTATTACTTTAATAGGAAGCGCCTTTTTCATATATATCGGCGCAAAATATACCGTAGAATCTTTAATTAATATCGCTGACAATTTAAATATTGGAACAGCCGTTATTGCTATGAGCGCTGTGGCGATTGGAACGTCTCTTCCTGAACTTGTTGTTTCTGTCAGAGCGGCAATGAAGAAAAAATACGAGATCGCTCTTGGAAATGTTTTTGGCTCAAATATTTTTAACGCTTTAATGGTTGTTGGCGTTCCCGCGATTATAGCAGATCTTAACGTTGATGACACAACTTTCTACATAGGAATTCCATTTTTGATTGCCGCCACGATTCTATATATATTTTCCGGCATCTCAAGAAAGATATATAATTGGGAAGGAATGATGTATCTTGTACTTTATATTCTGTTTCTGACTAAGATATTTGGGGTGGTTTGAATTGCATTGTTTCATTGTTGTATTGTTAAATTGTTAATAATTTCAAGTATTGACATTTTTGTAAAATTGTGATATTCTTTAGTGTTTACGCGGGTTAGAAATTAAGAGGTTTATTTTAAATAAAATTTTATTAGTTTAAGTTAAAAATATGGGAAGAAATCAATTTGAAACAGCCAGAAAAACTAAAAAAGAAAAAACATTTGATATTTCAGATTTACAAAAGAAATTTTCAGGTAAGGAAACAATAAAAACGAAACAAGCCGAGGAGCTAAATAGAGAATTATATGAAATTAATAAATCATATGATGAAAGAATTGATGATTTAAGAGAAAAAACACCAAAAGGCTGGGCGAAAGGAATAGAAACATTAAAAACAGAAAGAATTATTAAAATAAACGAGGCGAAGGAAAAGTTTTCTAATGGAAATATAAAAAGCGTGACAACAAATGAATCAACAGAGCAACCAGAAGTAGAAACTGAAAAAACAGAACCGAAAAATATAGAATCAGTTCAAGAACTGGAAATAGAAAATGAGAGAAAGGAAGAAAAATTAAAACAATTAAACCGTGATCTTGCTAAATTGCGTAGAGAAAAAGAGGAACTTGGTAGTCCCAGTTTAAAAGAGATAACAGGAAAACGAATAGAAGAGATTGAAAAAGAGATTAGAGCGCTAGAAGAAAGTAGCGGCATTTTTGATGAAAAAGATTCTTTAGAAGAAGAAACAACAGAACCAGAAGATGTAAAATCGGTTCAGGAACCAGAAGAAGAAAAAACAGGACCAGAAAACAGACCGGTAATTAATGAAACAGAAAATGAAATAGAAGAAGAAAAATGGGATGAGCTTAAAGATAATGTTTATGAAATATTGAAAGAAGAATATGAAAAAAGTAGTGACAAAAAATCATATACTAAAAAAATCAAAAATAAGATTCGAGATCTTACTATTGAAAATATGGATCCTAAAGACAAAGAATTGCTTGACAGTTTTAATTTCAAAATAAAAAGCAGAGAAAATAAGAACGAAATTTTAACATCATACAAGGTGATTGGATATGGGATTTTAAGTGAATTGGAGGGTAAATTTGAGAGTATTGAAAAAACTAAAGAAATAGAACAAGAAAAACCTAAAACTATAATTGCAAAAACCGAAGAAGAAGATATTGAGAAAAATTGGAAAAATTTAGAGGACTCTATAAAAGGTGCTGTAGAGGAAGAATTTGAAGATGGAAGTTCATTAAGAGAAGTTTATGAAAACGAGGGAAAAGAAAAAGCTAGAGAATCTGTTAAAAATAGCATTGACGAAGATATTAAGAGTATACTTGAAGACTTTAAGCTTGAAGATAACAAAGAAAACAGAAAAAGAATAAATGATATTATTATGGGATTATTTGACGAACTTTTGGATAAAATAGAAAAAGGAAGCGGAGTACAGTCTATAGAAGCAGAAGGAATTTTAGAAGGTTCAGAAAACAATAATGAAAAATATTATGAATTAGAAAGAGAACGGCTTGAAAAAATGAGATCTTTTTTAAACGAGGAAAAAGGAGAAAAAATAGAAAGTAATTGGAAAACTGCGCTTACTATTCTTTATGAGGAGATAGGTTCAGATTATAATTTGCCAGATTCTTTAAAAGCATTTAATGTGCATAAAAAGTCCGAAGATTCTGTTTTGGTTTGTTTATATTATGAAAATGAAATTTATTATGATATCGATATAGATTTTAAAGAAAATGGCATTAATGTTGCTGTTGAAAAAAATCAAGCAGTCCAAACAGAACAGCCAGAGATACTTGAAAAAATTCCAAATACTGAAAGTGAAGAAGACGTTAGACAAATGAGCCCTGAAAAATTGGACAAGGAAATAGAAAAGATTAAAAAATATTTAGAAGATATTGAGAAAGAAGCTGACGGTAGAAGTGCAGATATTTCTAAAATAGATAAATATCAAGAATTTGAAGAATATTTAGGCTTATTGATAAGCGCGAAGAAAATTAAGGAGGGATCGCAAGAAGACAAACCGGAAGAAGATAAAACAGGAGAAAAACCGGCGAAAGATAAAATCAAAGAACCTAAAAAATTTGAATTAAACGAAGCCAGGAAGGAATCTTTAAGAAAGACGATTGAAATAGAAAAATTAAGAAAAGAAAATAAAGACATACTTTCTATTCCGTGGGAAGATTTAACGGACGAAGAAAGAAAAATAATAGAAAGAATTGAAGAATTGGAAATAGGAATAGTGTTAGATGAGAGCTCTGCTATATTTACAGATCATGTTCGCAGTTTAGAAGAAGAAATCGGAAAATCCGTAAAAGAAGGTATTTTAGGAGCGCGAGAACGATGCGAAGATAGCTTTGCGCTTTTAAACGCGACTAAAATGTTGAAAATGGGACTAGAGATGAAGATGCAAAAAAGCAAAAAGCAAAGAAGAACATTTCCGTCTGTCGGAAAATTGGGGAATGCCGTTAAAAATGCTGTTAGAGAAAGATTAAAAGATCCATTTAAAAAGAAGGAAAAAGCAGAAAAAGTAAAAACAATATCTGGAGTAAATGAAATGTTCAGCAGAGGAAAGAGAAAAGATTTAAATTCAATTTCAGAACAAGGATTGGCGAATGAATTTGAAACAGTGCTAGAAGATATTCATTGTCTTTCTCCTGATTTTAACAATAAAACCGAAGAAATAATAAAAGATGCTTACACAATAAATATTAAAAATGTTCTTAGAAGAATAAATGCTGAAGATGATATTGAAAATAAGCGTAGAAATATTGAATTATTTTTTGAAAAATCAAGAATAAAAATTGAAAAACTTCCTGATGATCTGAATAATCCAAAAGAATATCTAAATAAAATGCTCAGTAAAGTTGAAGATATCTTTAAAGAGAAGATTAGAGATAAAGGAGAATCTATAAGAACTAATGAAAATCAAACTAACGAACAGCAAGATAGCGATTCTAATAAATTTAAGATAGAAATAATAGAACAACTAAAAAATGACGAAAAAGCAGTTCAAGAATTAGGCGCGTTGGTTGGTTTTGCAAGTTTTGTTAATGAGGGCGAAAAAATTGGTAAACTTATTAAGAATGGCATGGAAGACAGTATTAATAATAAAAAATTAAAAGAATTATTAGAAAAAGAAGGAATTAAAGATCTGGCAGTTAAAGAGGTAAAAGAAATTTATGATGAATTAAAAACTTATAGAGATAATCTTGATTCAGATCAAAATGATGAGACAGAAGATAATCAAGTTGAAATTGAAACTGCAAAAAAATTAGAAATATCAAGAATACTTTTATCAAATGGTGTAAAAACAAAAGATCTTGACAAAATTATAAAAATATTAGAATTGAAATTAAACAAAGTTTCGTCAGATAATCAAAAATTACTAAAAGTTGTTGAAATTAAAGATAAAATTAATAACGAAAAACATAGACAGATAATAGAAAATATTTTAAATAAAGACAAAGATTTATCAATAATTGATCTAAAAAATATTATTGAAGATGTGAAAACGAAAAAATAATTTCTAATAATATAAATTGCATATATGAAACTAATTGATGAAAAAACAACAAAATATCTGATTGAATCTCTTAATTTGGATTCAATGCCGGAAGAAAATAAAAATGAAGTTTTGACAAAAGTATTGGAGCTTATAAGTGAGAGAGCCGGAGCGAAAATTATGGAAAACTTCAGCGAGGAGGAAATCACGGAGTTTGAGGCGGTTTCTAAAAACGATCTTGAAAAAATGGAAGAATTTTTGATTGCGAAAAATCCTGACGCAAAGAAAATCTTTGACGAAGAAGTAAAAATAACCAAGGACGAATTATTAGATATCAAATTAAAAATTGAAGCATAAAAAACTTTGAATTATATCAAAATGGACAATAAATCAGACAGTGATAAGAGGAAAAATGAAAAGCTGAATAAGCTGTTTAATGAATTTCACTCTAAAATGCTTGTTTTAATCAGAAAACAGTCAAAATTAATTGAAAGAGCGATAAATCTGATTAATAAAAAAAAGATAAAAGAAGCGAGAGATAAAATTAAAAAATTTTAATATAAAACTATGAAAAATCCAGATAAAAAACTGTTAGAAACAGCATCAGAGCAAGGCGCGGAAAATCAAACAGCTGAAGATATAGAAACTCAAATTAAATCTGATTCATGCAATGTAAATGAAAGTCAAAAAAATATTGAAGAAATTTTAGAAGAAGAACAGGGTAATCCTAAAGCTGATGAAATCATAAAAGAAGGAAGAAAAAACGTTAGAGACAGCGAGGAAAATCTGTCTGATTTTGAAACAGAAATATCGGAAGAAGATCATAAAGAAATACTCAGTAAGATGATGGGAGATAACAAAGAGAAATTAACGTCTAAGGAAGAAAAAATAGTGGAAGAAATTGGGATGGCGGTAGAGAAAGATATAAAGAATAATAGGAGAATTGCTGAGTGGGAGACGAAAGATGATGAAAAAAAAGAAGATGCCATTGAAGAGAAAGATCTTGAATTTAAAGAAAGGTTTGAATTCAAAAAAGGAAAAAGAGAGATTGAAGAATCAAGGATTGAGGTTGCGAAAAAGAAAAAAGAAATTAAAAAGGCTGTTAAGGAAAGCACTGAAAAATATAAAGATATGGAAGAAAAATTTAAAAATCTTTTGAGTCAGAACGAAGTCTGCAATCTACTTGAAAAAGACGAAAAAGAAGAATTAATGGGAATTCTCGGATCTCTTTCGACAGTCATTAAAAATGAAATAGATCTTAGAAAACTTGAATATATAGAAGCTAAGCTTGATAATCCCGATAAACTGCTTGAGAATCATGCTTACTGCATTGTGGAAATTGAAAATCTTGAAAAGGCAGCTTTGTTTTTTGATAAGGGACTAGAAAGGCTTGGCGAAGAAGAAGGCGATTTGCTTGAAAAATTTCTTAAATTTCTTAAAGACCATCCGGAATTATTGAAATACGCGACTCTCATTGCCTTGGCGGTAGGATTTGTTTCTTTGGCGGCACCAGCCGCTGAAGTGATAGCGGAAACCGGAATTATGCTTAAACTTGCCGGCGCCGTCAAATCAGCCGCGATAATAGGATGTCTTATGGCTGGATATACTTTGATAGATGAAAAAAAAAGAGACGGTTTTATGGCTTGGATTACCGGAACTGGGAAAGTCCCAGATTGGGCGTGGTTTTTTTCGGATTATAAATATGGTCAGGAAAGCAAATAAATTATGAACTTTATAAACTTTAAACTTTTAAAACTATGTCTGAAATAAATAATGAAAATCCTAATATTCAAGAAATTGAAAAATTAGAGAAAGAACTTTCTAAGAAAAAGGCGGCTCTTGGAATTGAAGCGGAAGGTTCTGGGATTGAAATAAAAGAGGCGGAAATAACAAAAGAGAATATCCAAGAGCAATCTTTGCCGACAGTTCCAAGCTCTACACAGGCGCAAACAATAGTTGCTGATAAAGAAGATAAAAAGAATTTTAAAAAGGATATAGAAGAATTAAAAAACTTAGATACAGCGGGACAAGTGAAAAAACTCGCGGTTTTAGCGTTTGAAAAAGGTATAAGCCATAGCATAAAAGTCGCGAGAAGCTTAAATGACGCTTATCTTTTGGATGAACTGCATGACAGGCTGATAGGGGAACTTCATGAGGAGCTTGTGAAAAAAGGGAAGCTGAAAGATATATGATAGAATTTTTAAATTTTATAATTTTTAAATAATTTTTAATGACTAAATTTTTAATTACGAGATGCGAAGCATCCGTCATTCCTGAACTGAATTCAGGACAGGCTCTGAATTTAGTTCAAGATCTTTAAATTGCTATATCTAATCTGTTACTTAATTTAATAAACATTTTAATTTCGTGTTTAAAAATTAAAAATTAAGATTTATTTTAAAAATTTAAAAATTTAAAAATTATAAAATTAATTTATTATGGAACTATTTATAAGCAATTATATAATCGAAATTGGTCTTTTAGATCTTGCAATCGCACTGGTCATTTTTATAGTTGTGTTTATTTATGTAAAAATGAGGCTTTCTAGCACTGGAAAAATCACAAGATCTCTTAATATGATCGTGTTGCAAGTCTCTGTTCCAAGAATAATAGAAGATCAGCCGCAAAATAAAAGCGAAAAAGAAAAAGAGAATATTTCCGTAATGGAGCAGCTTTTCGCGAGCTTGAGCAATATCAGGGAAGAAATGCTTAAGAAAATCATTTATGGTCCATTTTATTTGTCTTTTGAAATTGCCACTCCGATTGACAGCAATGAGATATTTTTCTATGTTTCGGTTCCAAAAAAATTTCAATCTATCATAGAAAAACAAATTCACAGTTTTTATGCCGACGCGGAAATAACGCAGATAGAAGACTATAATATTTTTGTGCCAGATGGAGGATCAGCGGCTTCATATATGATGCTAAAAAGAAATGACATTTTTCCGATAAAAACATATCAGCATCTTGAAGCCGATCCGCTTTCAAGCATGACAAACGCGCTTAGCAAGATTCCAATCGGAGAAGGAGCGGCTCTCCAATTTGTGATAAAACCATCCGGCAATTCTTGGCAGAGCGAGAGTAAAGAAAGAATGAAACTAATGCAAAAAGGCAAAGGATTCGGCGAACAGGGAAAACCTTCTTTGCCAGTTAAAGTATTAAAAGAATTTATAGGAATAATAAGCGCGGGAGGAAAATCAGCGGAAGATCAGCAAAAAGAGGAGGTAAAAGTAAATTTAACGCCATCGCAGGAAGAAGTTATGAAAGCGGTAGAGGCAAAATCAACCAAAATTGGCTTTGAAATCAATGTGCGCCTTGTTACTTCAGCTGGAACAAAAGAAAAAGCCGAAACTCTGTTAAAAGAGCTTGAAAATTCTTTTTCTCAGTTTAATTTGCCGGATTCTAATTCGCTAAATGTTAAAGAAACATTTTTAAATAAAGCGGGGTTTTTAAACAGAACCATATATAATTTTATATTTAGAAATTTTGAAAAGAAAAGAAAAATAATTTTAAATACGGAGGAACTGGCAAGTTTGTTTCATTTTCCAATTTCTACGACCGCTACTCCGCAAGTAAAATGGCTGAAAGCAAAACAAGCTTCCGCGCCTTCTGATATTCCAAATGAAGGCTTAATTTTGGGGCATAATACGCATAGAGGAGAAGATAGAATAATTAAAATAGAGAAAGAAGACCGCAGAAGGCATATGTATATAATTGGACAAACTGGAACGGGTAAATCTGGATTTTTAGGAGAGTTAATAAGGCAGGATATACAAAATGGAGAAGGGCTCTGCGTTATTGATCCGCATGGCGATCTTGTGGAAGACGCTTTAGGCTGCGTGCCGAAAGAGCGTGCCGAAGACGTGGTCCTGTTTGATCCGTCAAATGTTCAAAAACCAATGGGATTAAATCTTCTTGAATATGATGAAAATTATCCGGAACAAAAAACTTTCGTTATAAATGAAATGATAAAGATATTTGACAAGCTTTATGACTTAAAAGCAACAGGCGGTCCTATGTTTGAGCAATATATGAGAAATGCGATGCTTTTAATTATGGATGATCCAGCGTCAGGCTCGACTTTAATTGAAATTTCAAAAGTGCTTGCCGATGAAGAATTTAGAAAATACAAATTGTCAAAATGTGAAAACTTTACCGTGAAAAATTTCTGGGAAAAAGAAGCTCAAAAGGCTGGAGGAGAAGCCGCGCTGGCTAATATGGTTCCTTATATAACAAGCAAGCTGACACAATTTATTTCTAATGATACGATGCGTCCTATTATCGGACAGCAGAAAAGCTCTATCAATTTCAGGGAAATTATGGATAACAAAAAAATTCTGCTTGTCAATCTTTCAAAAGGAAAGATCGGAGAAATGAACGCCTATTTGCTTGGTCTTGTGATAGTTGGAAAAATTTTAGTCGCATCGCTCAGTAGAACTGATATGCCTCAGGAAGAAAGAAAAGATTTTTATTTCTATATTGACGAATTTCAGAATTTCACGACTGACAGCATCTCAACAATTCTTTCAGAAGCGAGAAAATACAGGCTATCGCTGAATATTGCTCATCAGTTCTTGGGACAGCTTCCTGAAGAAATACAAAAATCTGTATTTGGAAATGTTGGAACAATGATTTCTTTTCGAATTGGACCGGAAGACGCTGAGTTTATGGCAAAACAATTCAAGCCTGTTTTTAACGAACAGGATCTGATAAATATTGATAATTTTAACGCTTATATTAAGATGATGATAAGAGGCACAATAAGCCAAGGATTTAATATGGCAACCTATCCGCCGCAAAAAGGAAGCGCGGAAGTTGCAGAAGCCATAAAACAGCTTTCAACTCTGAAATTTGGCAAAAATAGAGAAATTATAGAGAGGGAGATATTGGAAAGATCGGAGGTTAGGGTAAAGCCAACAGTTCAGAGCAACATTAGAAAACAAAATTTATAAACAAAAAGTAAGTGTTAGCTCATTATAAAATTTTTAATTTTTCCGCCCGAGGCGGATCAGCCTTGGGTTGACAATCAATTTCCAATGACTAAATTTTTAAACAACTGGATAAATCATAAATTCAAAATCACAAATAACAAATAAATTACAATGACCAAAATAACAAATTCAAAACAAAGTTTAAAATAGTTAGGACGCTCCGAATTGTGAAACGCGCAAGTCTTAATAGTTTAGAATTTTGATGTTTGAATTTATTTGGAATTTGGTGCTTTGAGTTTTGGATTTAATCATTAAGAAATTAGAAATTCAATAAAAATTAGAAATTGAAAATTGAAAATTGTCCATAGAATCGATATCTACATTTAATTGTTTTGGGCGTATTGATAATTTCTATATATTTGTTATAATAGACAGGTGTCCGCGGGTATCGTATAGTGGCTTATTATGTCAGCCTTCCAAGCTGAAGACACGGGTTCGATTCCCGTTACCCGCTCCATGATTGAATCTTGAATTTAGAATAATGAATAATGAATTATGAAACCGCAAAAGTTTACATTTGAAGATACGAAAAAAGTTTACTTAAAAACAAAAGTTATTTATAAATATCCTTCTTTATCAAGATTGTTAGAAATGAAAATGAATAAAAATTAGATATAGCATTTTTCCATGCGGTCGCATTGAAAGACACTATACTTCTAAATGTCTCAAAAAATAAAAAATAGATGAGATTTATAAAAAATAGAAATATTAACAGGAGGGGTGAGTTGGCGGTTTTAGGATTAAAGCTGTTTTTTTGTATTGTTTTATTATTTATTATTTCATTAACTGCAATTCCAAGCGCAAAAGCGAATGAGCTTGAAGAAAATAAAGTATTTTTAGTTGATCTTTCTTATGATTCCAGCGAGCGTTTGGAAATAACGGCGACTTTAAAAAAAATCGGAGTAAACGCATATTTTTATGTTGAAGACGATTATTATAATAATTTATCAAGAAATTCCAAATTAGAATTTAATTCGCATTTAAATTCTTTAGTTTTAGATTTTGACAATACGGTGTACCCAAAAACAAGAGAAGCATTTGGATATGAATGGAATCCAGGGATTGACAATGACAGCAAAATTACAATTCTTTTTACAAAGACAAAAGAAAATATCGGGGGATATTTCAATCCAAGCGATGAATACAGAAAAGATGAAGTAGCCGGCGAAAGAAGCAACGAAAGAGAGATGGTTTATTTGAATATATCTTTTATAGGCGATAATAGAATAAAAAGTTTTCTCGCGCATGAATTTCAGCATATGATCACTTGGTATCATAAAACTAAATTAAGAAATATTACAGACGATATATGGCTGAATGAAGCAAGGTCGGAATATGCTTCTACGGCGATAGGCTATGACGATGATTATATGGGCAGCAATTTAAGGGCAAGAGTTAAAAATTTTGAAATTGATCCGGTTGATTCGCTTACGGAGTGGCAGAATAAAATATACGATTATTCTTCCGTTAACTTATTTTCCCAGTACTTAGCCGATCGTTTCGGGAAAGAAATATTTAAAAGAATGGTAGATAATAATAAAGTTGGAATTCAAAGCATTAATAAGGCGTTATCAGATTTATATTATAAAAATGACACCTTTCAATCTGTATTTAAAGACTGGGTTATAACTAATTATATAAACGGAACATCATTGGATAGCAAATATAGCTATCAAAATAAAAATCTTAATTATGAAAATTTTCACATCCAGCCAAAAGATGTTTATGAATTAAACTCCGTCGTTACAATAAATATAAATGATTCTATTAAAGATTGGAGTAATGGATATTATGAACTTGATATAGCGGAAAAAAATTGCGCAAATGAAAATAAAATTAAAATTAATTTTGACGGACAAGATATAGGGCAATTTTCTGTTTCTTATGTTATATCTTATGAGGACGGAACAAAAAAAATCGGCGAATTGAATTTGGACGATAAGCAAAATTCTGATTTTTATGTTTCCTGCTCGGACAGAAATATCTCTTCTGTTACAATAATTCCAATAAGCCATAAAAAAACTTCCGGTTTTGGAAATAATATTAATAAATATTCTTTTTCTATTTCTGCAGAAATTGCTAAAAGCAATAAATATAAAAATGATTCTCTTCTAAAATCGCTGAAAGATAGCAGGGTCTATTTAATAGAAAACGAAAATAAAAGATGGATAACAAGCCCTGCCGTGTTTATTTCAAATGGCTATAAATGGGAAGATATAGTAATTGTTACAGATTTAGAGCTTGAATTATATCCCAACGGAGAAAATATAAAAGCAAGTTTTGATTTAAAGCCAGACGGGAGTTTAATAAAAGGATCAAGTCCTGAAGTGTATTTAATAGAAAACGAAAATAAAAGATGGATAACAAGCCCTGCCGTGTTTATTTCAAATGGCTATAAATGGGAAGACATAATAATTGTTACGGATTATGAATTGAATTCGTATTCAAACGGAAAAGATGTTACAAGTTCTGATTTCAATTTTGACAAAAAACTTTTAAAAGGCTCCGATCCCAAAGTATATTTAATAGAAAACGGAAATAAAAGATGGATAACAAGCGCCGATGTATTTATCTCCAACGGCTATAAATGGGAAGATATAATAATTGTTACGGACTATGAATTGGGCTTATATTTAAAAGGGGAAAATGTTAGATAGTTTTTTGTGGTATTGAATAGGTTTTATATACTATAATATTGGTTCCATTCTTCTGAGTTAAGCCTTTTGCGCATACGCAATTTAGCTGTTAAACAGATTTTTTATAAAAGCGAAGCTATATAATTTTCTCTTTTTTTAAGAGTCTGTCTTGGTCTAATAAAATTCTGATAAAAACACTTAACCCCGTTCTAAATTTTACATAACCGTTTGATTAATACCAATTATCTTAATTACTTGAGATAGTTTACTCTCGTTATACTATTTTGTAAAATTTAGAAGCGGGGTTGACAGAAAAAATATTTGTGCTAGTCTGTATAAGTGCTTAAGCAATTAAAATTATTTTAGAAATTATAATATGACTGAAAACAGTTTTGATAAAATAAAAAAGCTTATAAAGATCATTGGAGGAAAGGCTATTATAGTTGAAGACGGAGAGCCGGTTTTTGTGATTATAGATATTGATGAATATATTAATTTTGATAAGATTGACCATGCCGTTGCTAATCCCGGAAAAAAGGTAGAAGAGAAGGTAAATAAAGATGTTGAAATTTGGAAAACTAGACAAAATGAAAGAAAGTTAAAACAGTTTGAGATTAAAAATGATTTTGATGATTTTAAAGAAAAAAATAGTAAAAAGGGAATAAATAATGAAATTGTGGTTGAGAAGCTATAATATTTGACAAAAGTATTAATAATGTGTATTATAATTTAGATAATAAATCTAAGGACTTAAGTAAAAATAAGTTGTTTAATTCGCGTTTAAATTTGCGATAGATAAGCTTTTAAAAAATTGAAGAATAGCAAGCTATTTTGAAAATTTTTAAAAGTTTAGATGGTGTGAATTTGAATGTGAAGTGAATGAGTTATTTTTACTTAAGCCCTAAGCACTTGCCAAATTTTTTGTATGTGCTAATATGTATATGTTGTTTAAAATTTAACTTAAAGTATCTAATTTTTAAAAATTAATCTTATAAACTAAGTTTCAAGAGTAATAAGCTTTCTAATCTTAGTTTTTAAAAGGAGACTTATAAAATGGCAGAAGTATTTGATAGATCAAAACCACATATTAATGTAGGAACAATTGGTCATGTTGATCATGGCAAAACGACTCTAACAGCAGCTATGCTTGCTTGCTTGGCCGCGTCTGGTAAGAACGCTTCAAAAAAAGGTGTTGGCGAAATTGATAGCGCACCTGAAGAAAAAGAAAGAGGCATTACGATTGCTACTTCTCATCAGGAATATGAGTCAGATACAAGGCATTATGCTCATGTGGACTGTCCGGGACATGCTGATTATATCAAGAACATGATTACTGGCGCTGCTCAGATGGACGGCGCTATTCTTGTTGTTGCCGCGACTGATGGTCCTATGCCTCAAACAAGAGAGCATATTTTGCTTGCCAGACAAGTTGGCGTTCCTGAAATTGTTGTTTTTATAAATAAAGTTGATCAAGTTGATGACGCGGAACTAATTGATCTTGTTGAGGAAGAAATTAGAGAATTATTAACAAAATATGAATTTGACGGAGAAAATACTGCTATTGTCCGAGGATCCGCTCTTCAGGCCCTTGAATGTTCTTGTGGAAAAGCAGAATGCGAAAAATGTAATCCTATTCTAGAAATTGTTAAAGCTCTTGATGAAAAGATTCCAGAACCGAAACGAGATATTGAAAAGCCGTTTTTGATGCCTATTGAAGATATATTTTCAATTGAAGGAAGAGGAACCGTTGTTACCGGAAGGATTGAAAGAGGAGTTGTTAATGTAAATGAAGAAGTAGAACTCGTTGGAATTAAAGATACAAAAAAGGTAGTTGTGACGGGAGTTGAAATGTTCAATAAACAGCTGGACAAAGGTCAGGCTGGAGACAATGCGGGCGTTCTGCTTAGAGGCATTAAAAAAGAAGAGGTTGAAAGGGGACAGGTTTTGGCTGCTACCGGATCAATTACTCCTCATTCAGAGTTTGAAAGCGAAGTATATATTCTAACAAAAGAAGAAGGTGGAAGACATACTCCATTTTTCTCAGGATATAAACCGCAATTTTACATAAGAACAACTGATGTGACAGGAGATGTGGTTTTACCTGAAGGAACAGAAATGGTTATGCCAGGCGATACTGTAAAATTGACTATTAAATTAATTTCAAATGTGGCCATGGAAGATGGGATGAGATTCGCGATCAGAGAAGGCGGAAGAACTGTTGGAGCAGGAGTTGTGACTAAAATTATAAAATAAGAAGATTTTTATCTTCTTATTTTATTTTATAGATGTTTTAATAATAAGCAATTAATAGGATAAATAATAATTAAGTTCAATTTAAACCGAAATGGCAGAAAAAACTAATGAAGAAAGCGAATCAAAGCCGAAGATTCGAGTAAAAATTAAAGCGTATGATCATAAGGTTATTGATCAGTCAGCAAAGCAAATAGTTGAAACTGCCTTAAGAAGCGGGGCTTCTGTTAGGGGTCCGGTTCCTTTACCTACTGAAATTAGCAAGTTCACGTTAAATAGTTCAACATTTGTTCACAAAGATGCCAGAGATCAGTATGAAATGAGGGTTCACAAGAGACTTGTTGATATTTTTGATCTTAATCCTAAAATAATTGACTCTCTGACAAATTTGAATTTGCCAGCAGGAGTTTCTATAGAAATTAAGATGTAATATTAAATTGTCAAATTGCTAAATTGTTATATTGTCAGGTAACATTGCGTGTTATTATGCTATGCATAATAACTTGACAATATAACAATTTGTTTATATGCTAGTTTAAGTGCTTATTGCTGGACTTTGTCAGAAATTTCCGGTTAAATAATAGTCTTAAGCATACTGAATTAGCCAATTTATAAATCGGATAATAACGGTTAAGATTGGTTTAATTATCTGATTTTTTTGTTGTTTATATTAAACTTTGCTATCTGGATTGGTTTGCTTTAGTGTAAATATCAGTTTTGTTAGTGTCTTCTATAGAAAACACAGAAGAAGCTAATATTTACACTAAAAAAACTAAAGTTAAAAAATTGCGATTTAAAAAACTATGAAATTTATTTTAGGAAAAAAAATAGGAATAAGCCAGGTGTTTATGGACAATGAAAAGAAGAGGGAAGTTATTCCTGTTACTTTAGTGCAGGCAGGTCCTTGTGTTGTGACAAAAATTATAACGAAAGAAAAAGACGGTTACGAAGGAGTTCAGATTGGTTTTTTGGAAAAGAAAAAGATTAATAAACCTCTTATGGGACACTTGAAAGATTTAGGTAAATTCAGATATATTAAAGAATTTAGAACAGAGAATTCTGATAAGGAGTATAAATTGGGAGACAAGGTAGATATTTCAATATTTGAAGCGGGAGATAAAGTAAAAGTGATTGGAGTTTCAAAAGCAAAAGGATTTCAAGGCGTTATGAAAAGACATGGTTTTAAAGGAGGACCGGCATCACATGGACAAAAACACAGTAATAGAAAAGGAGGATCTATCGGAAGCGCGTTTCCTGAACATGTAATAAAAGGAAAAAAGATGGCCGGAAGAATGGGAGGAGAACAGGTTACTCAGCTTGGACTTAAAATCGTTAGTATTGACAAAGATAAAAATTTGTTGTTAATTAAAGGTTCAGTTCCAGGAAATATAGGCGGATTGATGAAAGTAGTTACTAGATAAAAAAAGGTAAGTTTATAAATATTATGCTAAAAATTAAGGTTTACAATCTAGAAGGAAAAGAAACTGGAGAAGTAGAGCTTCCGGAAGAAATTTTTGGAATGAAAGTAAAAGACGACTTGATTCATCAGGCGTATGTAGCGCATATTTCAAATTCAAGAAAAGTTTTAGCTGACACAAAAGACAGGGGAGAAGTTAGAGGTGGAGGGAAAAAACCATGGAAACAAAAGGGAACAGGAAGAGCAAGACATGGTTCAACCAGGTCTCCAATTTGGAAAGGCGGGGGAGTTACTTTTGGTCCTACTATAGAAAGAAATTATAGCAAGAAAATAAACAAGAAAATGAAGACAAAAGCTCTTTACATGGTTTTGTCTTCAAAGGTAAGAGATAAGGAGCTGATAATTTTAGATGATCCAAAATTGAATAAAGTTTCAACAAAATCAATGAGTAGCGCTTTTGGAAAATTACCGATAAATGGAAAGGTTTTACTATCTTTAAATAAAAAGGATAATTGTATATTTAAATCAGTAAAAAACATTCCTAATATTTCAATGATTGCCAGTGATTCTTTGAATGTAGCAGACTTATTAAAAAATAAATTTTTGGTTATCAATAAAGAGGGGATTAAGAAGATAGAAGAAACTTATAAGAAAATTTAGAAGCGCTTCGTTTAATTAGTGTGAATATTAGTTTCCTTCGTGTTTTATGAAGAAGACACTAAAAAAACTAATATCTACACTAAACAAACTAAAATTGAAATAGCATAACCTTAAAACTATGGGTATTTTAAATAAAATTATAAAAAAGAAAGATAATAAAGACGAGAAGAAAGACGCAGTAATTTCGAAAGATACTAAAGAAAAGAAAGATACTAAAGAAAAAAAGGCGATTGATGAAAAAACGATCAAGAAAGAAATAGGAGATAAGAAAAAAAGTAAACCGTCTGCAAAAATTATAAAAGTCAAGAAGATTTCGAAAGATAAAATACCAAATCATTATTTTGATTTAGTAAAAAAGCCTCATATTTCTGAAAAAACTTTCAATCTTTCTAATGAAAATCAGTATGTTTTTGTTGTTTCTGACAAAGCTAATAAGTCGGAAATAAAAAAAGTTATTGGAAGTTTATACGGAGTTTCGGTTATTAGTGTTAATGTTATTAGTGTTCCATCTAAACCTAAGAGATTTAAAGGAAAACCAGGAGTTAAAAGCGGATATAAAAAAGCAATGGTTAAGTTGGCCAAAGGGAATACAATTGATCTAATGAAAGAAGCGAAATAAATATAATTTTGATTTAATTTTAAATAATATGGCAGTAAAAAAATACAAACCAACATCTCCGGGTAGAAGAGGAATGATGAGTTATGATTTTTCTACATTAGACAAAAAAGATCCTGAAAAAAGTTTGCTTGGGAAAAAAACAAGAAAGGTAGGCAGAGGAAGTGCTGGAAAAATAACAATTAGGCATAGAGGGGGCGGAGCAAAGAAAAGATTTAGAATAATTGATTTCAAGATGAATAAATTTGACATTCCGGCAAAAGTTCAAGCTATTGAGTATGATCCAAATAGGACGGCATTTATTGCTTTAGTTGCGTATGCTGACGGAGAGAAAAGATATGTTATTGCTTTAGAAGGATTGAAAAAAGAAGATAAAATAATTTCTTCTGAGAGTGCTCCGATAAAAATTGGAAATAGGATGTCTCTTAAAAATATTCCCTCAGGGACTATTATAAGCAATGTCGAGTTATTTCCAGGAAAAGGTGGTCAATTGGCAAGATCTGCTGGATCATATGCAAAACTAACAGCAATGGAAGGCGGTTATGCTCATGTAAGCTTGTCTTCCGGGCAAGTCAAATTAATTCCTGAAAATTCTTTTGCCACTATTGGACAGGTAAGTAATATAAGCCATAATAAAATTGTAATTGGAAAAGCTGGGAGATCAAGGTGGATGGGTAAAAGGCCTCAAGTTAGGGGAAGCGCGATGAACCCTGTAGATCATCCTCATGGAGGAGGAGAAGGAAGACAGCCTATTGGACTCAAACATCCAAAAACTCCATGGGGAAAGCCCGCGCTTGGATTTAAGACTAGAAAGAAAAATAAACGTATAAATAATTTTAAGAAAAGGAAAGAAGAAGAATAAATTGTTGTATTGCTCTATTGTTCTATTGTTATGCATAGTAATTCAATAGTTGTAATATAATAATATAATTGTGAATATGTGCCATGCATAACAATTTAGCAATAGAACAATATAACAATAAAATGATATGTCAAGATCACTAAAAAAGGGCCCTTATATAGATGAGAAATTAATGAAAAAAATCAGTAATTTAAAAACAGGCGATAAGACTGTTATTAAGACATGGGCAAGAAACTCTGTAATTTCTCCAGAGATGGCGGGATTTACTTTTGGAGTTCATAATGGGAAACAGCACATAGAGGTTTTTGTGACAGAAGATATGGTTGGACACAAACTCGGTGAATTTTCTCCAACGAAGAAATTTGTCAAACACGGCGGTAAAATGCAGAAAGAATTAGAAAAGAAGTAGCTAGAGTTATTAGTTAACTTTGTAGATAATAATGTTTTATAAATTTATATAGAAATATTTAATTTTAATATATGGAAGTTCAAGCACATTTAAGGAATCTAAGAATTTCACCAAGAAAAGTAAGATTAATTGCTGATGTTATAAGAGGCATGGATATTAATAGTGCTAAAATTCAATTAGAATTCATAAATAAAAAATCATCACAACCGATTTTAAAACTATTAAATTCAGCGATTGCAAATGCAAAGCATAATTTTAATTTAAGTGAGAATAATTTATATATTTCAAAGATATTTGTAAATGAAGGAACAACATTAAAAAGATGGATACCTAGGGCAATGGGAAGAGCATCCAGCATAAACAAAAGAACAAGCCATATCACTATAATTTTAGATAAGTTTAAAGATAAGACAGTCAAAGAAGAAAAGAAAAAGAATTCAGCTATTCAAGACGTAGATACTGGGAAAATTAAAGAAGAAAAAAAAGAAAAAATAAAAACTGACAAAAGCCAAAAAGTTAAAACATCTTCAGCAAGAAAAAATAATATAAATAAAGATTAGATTATAAATATGGGAAAAAAAATAAATCCATTTTTGCATAGATTAGGTATAATAAAAGACTGGAAATCAAGATGGTTTAATTCCAGCAATTACAGGGAGTATTTGCGTGAAGATATAGAATTGCGCAGTTTTTTAGAGGAAAAATTAAAGAAAGCCGCAGTAGAAGATATTATAATTGAAAGATCCTCAAATAATGTGGTTGTTAATGTATATTCTGCAAGACCCGGAATTGTAATAGGCAGAGGCGGTACTGGCGCGGAAGAATTAAAAGCGGAAATAATCAAGAAAATAAACGGAAAAACAGAAGTGAAAGTAAATATAATTGAAATTCGAAATTCCGAATTAAGTTCTAAATTAGTCGCGCAGGCAGTCGCGGAACAAATTGAAAAAAGAATTCCATTCAGAAGAGTATTAAAGCAAGCAATGGAAAGAACTATGCAAAATAAGCAAGCGCAAGGAATAAAAATCACAGTTGCTGGAAGGTTAAATGGAGCTGAGATGGCTAGAACCGAATGGTTGAGCGACGGGAAGATTCCATTACAGACTATAAGAGCTGACATTGATTTTGCGAAATATACTGCTCGTACTACTTATGGCGCAATCGGCATAAAAGTCTGGATATATAAGGGTGAAGTATTTGAAGAAAAAAATCGTAGTGTATAGTTATGTTTATATGTTAAAATGATTTTATGTTAATGCCGAAAAAAGTAAAACACAGAAAACAACAAAAAGGCAGAATGCGAGGAAAAGCGCATAGAGGAGCCAGTATTTCTTTTGGATCTTTTGCTTTGAAATCACTTGAAACTTCTTGGATTACGAGCCGTCAGATTGAAGCGGCAAGAAGAGCAATGACAAAATATGTTCAAAGAGGCGGAAAAATATGGATAAGAATTTTTCCAAACAAGCCAATTACCAGAAAACCGGCAGAAGTTCCCATGGGTAGTGGAAAGGGAAGTTTAGATCATTTTGCGGCAGTGGTAAAACCGGGAAAAATAATTTTTGAAATGGATGGAGTTGAAGAGAAAGTGGCAAAAGAAGCGATGAGAAGAGCTAGCCATAAACTTCCCATAAAAACAAAATTTATTTCCAAGGAGCAATAAATAATTTTTCAAAATTAGTTTCTTTCGTGTGAACATTAGTTTCTTTCGTGTTTTCTATATTAAACACAAAAAAACTAATATTTACACTAAGTAAACTAAGATTATAATTTCATAATTCAAGGTAAAAATGAAAGCTAAAGAATTAAGAGAACAATCAGAAAAACAATTGCAAATTCTTGTAAAAGATAGTAAAGAGAAGCTTAAAGGTTTTAGGTTTTCTCTTGCGAATAGGCAATTGAAAGATTATAGTGAAATAAAAAAGACAAAAAAAATTATTGCAAGGGTAAAAACTGTTTTAAAGGAAAAGAGAGTAAATAACAAAAAATAATATAGTTAAATATATGAATAAAGACAATAAGGAAAAAAATAATACAAAAGGGAAGATCGGAGTTGTTATAAGCGACAAGATGGATAAGACGGTTGTAGTTAAGGTTGATAGGTTAAAAATGCATCCAATATACAGAAAGAAATATAAAGTAAGCAAGAAATACAAAGCGCATGATGCAGAGAATAAATTTAAAATTGGAGATAAGGTTAAAATTATTGAAATCAAGCCGATAAGCAAGGAAAAGAAGTGGATAGCGAAAGAAGTAAAAAGTTCATAAAGTTGTAAAGTTCATAAAGTTGGTTTAGAAATATATTTCTTGAAAATAAACAATAAAAATAATTAATATTTATGATTCAACAAGGAAGCAAACTTGCAGTCGCAGACAATTCAGGAGCAAAGTTAGTAAAGTGTATCAAGGTTCTTGGCGGAACGAGAAGAAGATATGCTTATATTGGCGATGTCATTGTAGTTTCGATAAAAGCGGCTGAACCAAGAGGACAAGTTAAAAAAGGTGAAGTTGCTAAAGCGGTGATTGTTAGACAGAAGAAAAAATTTAGAAGAAAAGACGGTTCCTATATACGCTTTGATGATAACGCTGTTGTTATTGTTGATAAAGATAAAATAACTCCGAAAGCTACTCGTGTTTTTGGACCCGTTGCAAGGGAATTAAGAAATGAAGGCTTTATGAAAATAGTTTCCCTAGCTCCGGAAGTGCTATAGCAAGTTAAAAGTTTATAAAGTTTATAAAGTAGAAAGTTATAAGATTATGAAAATTAAAACCAATGACAAAGTAATCATAACTACTGGAAAAGATAAGGGAAAGAAAGGTAAAGTTATAAAAGTAATTTCTGAGAGAAACAGGGTTGTTGTTGAGGGTGTCAACTTTATAAAAAAGCATATTAAAGCAAGAAGGCAGGGAGAAAAGGGACAGAAAATAACAGTTCCCGTGCCGATTAACATTTCTAATATTTCTATGATTTGTCCAAAATGCAACAAACAGACAAGAATTGGATATTTGGTTTTAGAAAATGGAGAAAAGCACAGAATTTGCAAAAAATGCAAGGAAAATATTGATATACAGATTGAGAAGTAAATAGCACTGACGTTTTAACATTAGTATGATATTGTTAAAATATTAAAATATTAAAAATGATCTTATGTATAAAGCAAGATTAAAGGAAAAATATATAATTGAAGTTGTTGATAAAATGACCAAAGAATTTGGCTATAAAAATGTTATGTCTGTTCCTAAAATAACAAAAGTTGTTGTAAATTTGGGACTTGGAAGAATTCTTAATGACAATAAAGACGATCTAAAAAAAATAGCAAAAGACATTGAAACGATTGTAGGACAAAAGCCTGTTATCACAAAAGCAAAAAAAGCAATTTCAAATTTTAAAACAAGAAAAGGAATGCCTGTTGGGTTGATGGTAACTTTAAGGGGGGCGAGAATGTATGAATTTTTGGACAGATTAATTAATATTGCTCTTCCACAGGTTCGAGATTTTCGCGGTCTTAGCAGAAAATCATTTGATCGAAACGGCAATTACAGTATTGGAATAAAAGAACACATTATTTTTCCTGAAGTGGCGAAAGATGATATAAAAAATATTTTTGGTATGGAAATTAATATAACCACTTCTGCAAAGAATGATAAAGAAGGCTATAAATTATTGAAAAATATAGGATTTCCTATTGTTGAAGAAAAATAGAAAGTTAATTATTTACAAGATTTAAGATTTTAAGAATATAAACTAAACAAACATGGCAAGAACTGCGCTAATAGCAAAAACTCAAAAAAAACCAAAATACTCAAGCCGTATCGTTAGAAGATGTTGGAAATGCGGTAGAAAACATGGATATTTACGGAAATTTGATCTGTGTAGGATTTGTGTAAGAGAACTGGCAAGTACCGGAGAAATACCTGGATTAAAAAAGAGTAGTTGGTAAAGATGAATTATGAATTATGAATTATGAATCATGAAGATTGTAAAATATCGTCGATTCGTAATTCGTAATTCGTAATTCTAAATTCATAATTCAATATTCAAAAATATGACTGATCCAATATCGGACATGCTAACAAGAATAAGAAATGCACAAAGAGCCAATCATATGGCCGTGTTAATGCCTTCTTCTAAATTTAAGCTAGCCTTGGCAAAAATCCTTAAAAAAGAAGGTTATATTCAAGATGTAATTCAACATAAAAAAGGAGTTAAAATAACTTTAGAAGTTGTATTAAAAAAAGTTGGTGATAATTATGCAATATCCGAAATTAAAAGAGTTAGTAAACCCGGTCAAAGAAGATATATTAATAAGAAAAAAGTATCAAAAATACTTGGCGGATATGGGCTTTCTATTATTTCAACACATCAAGGTGTCATGACTAATTTAGAAGCAAAAGAAAAAGGGCTTGGTGGAGAAGTTATTTTTGAAGTGTGGTAAAATCATATAATCATATAATCATATAAACATATAAACATTTTAAATTATGAGTAAAATAGGAAAACAGCCAATAAACATACCATCAGGAGTCACATTTTCTGTTAGTAAAGATAATGAAGTTATTGTCAAGGGGCCCAAAGGAGAGCTTACTGATAAAATTGATTCAAAAATGTCTATTGAGATTAAAGACAATCATATTATAGTATCTGTAAAAAATAATACAAAAAAAAATTATGCTATTTGGGGACTTTCTAGAACATTAATTGCTAATATGATTGAAGGAGCGGAAAAAGGATTTGAAAAAAAACTTGAAATACAAGGAGTTGGGTATAAGGTAGTTCAAAAAGGAAATGATCTGGAACTTAGTCTTGGCTTTTCACATTTAGTAATATTTAAAGCTCCAAAAGGAATAGAATTTAATGTTGAAAAAAATATTATTACCATAGCTGGAATAAATAAGCAGCTTGTAGGACAAATTGCTGCTGATATAAGAAGTAAAAAGAAGCCAGAACCATATAAAGGAAAAGGGATAAGGTATTTAGGAGAGCATGTAAGAAGGAAAGTTGGAAAGAAAGTCGCGGGAACAGGAGAGTAAATTTTCAATTTCTAATTTTTCCGCCCGAGGCGGACCAGCCTTGGACCGGCAATCAATTTTCAATGACAAAATTTTCAAATTATTTTGGAAATTAGAAACTTTAAGAATTTTATAACAAAATATTTTTATGAAAAATAAGGAAATAATAAAAAGACAAGCTAAGACAAGAAGGCATAAACGAGTTCGCTCTAAGATTATTGGTACAGCAGAAACTCCGCGTTTAAATTTATTTAGAAGCAATAAGGGATTATTTGTTCAACTGATTAATGATGATTTAGGAATTACCTTGGCAAGCGCAAGCGAAAAAGAGATTAAAGGAAAGAAAATAAAGATTGACGCTGCGAAAGAAGTTGGAAAATTAATTGCAAAAAAAGCTCAGGAAAAAAATATAAGCAGAGTTATTTTTGATAGAGGAGGCTATAAATATCACGGAAGAGTAAGAGCAGTAGCTGAAGGTGCCCGTGAAGAGGGATTGGTTTTTTAGTAATCTACTGCTAGGAAATTCAAATATGAGCATTTCAGGAGTCCGATTGTAGAGATGTGATTAATCGTGTCTCTATAACCGGATTTCTGAGATGCGTGAAACTTAACTTGTATTATTTAATTTGTAATAAATATGAATAAAAAAGAAGATTCTGTAGCTACAAAGGCTCCATTTAAAAAAGGATCATTTAAAGGAAAAAAAAGAGAAAAGCCTGAATTTGATCAGAAAGTTATTGATGTTGCGCGTGTAACGCGTGTTGTTAAAGGCGGTAAAAGATTTAGTTTTAGGACAGTCGTTATTATTGGAGATAGGAAAGGAAGAGTAGGGGTTGGCGTGTCTAAAGGGAAAGATATGAGAATCGCAACTGAGAAATCTTATGCTGATGCAAAGAAGAACCTCATAACGTTGAATTTTACTGGAAATACAATTCCGTATCGAGTTGATCAAAAATTAGGCAGCGCCAAAATTCTTTTAAAGCCGGCTGTAAAAGGTAACGGTATTGTTGCTGGCGGCGCAGTTAGAACAGTTGTTTCTTTAGCGGGTATTAAAGATATTTCTGCTAAAATGCTTGGCTCTAAAAGCAAGTTAAATAACGCCAGAGCGACAATGGAAGCCTTGAAGCAATTTTCTATAAAAAAAACAAGAGAAATTGCGTTGGAATCGGAAGAAAAATTAGCAAAGGAAGCAGAGCAGGCTAAAAAGATAGGAAAAGAAGAAAAAAAAGAAGAAAATACTAAAAAAACAGAGAAGAAAAAATAAATTGTTATATTATTTGCTTAATCAAATATTTTAACAATAAATGTTAGTATGTTAAAATGTTAGTATGTTTATATGTTAAAATGATTTTATGCAATTACATCAATTAAAACCGAGCAAGAAAAAAGCAAAGAAGCGAGTCGGTCGCGGCGGACCCCATGGGACTACTGCTACTCGCGGAACAAAAGGACAGAAAGCAAGGTCTGGCGGAGGCAAGGGAAAAAGCTTTGAAGGAACTAAGACTCCGCTTTTTAGAAGAACTCCGAAACTAAGGGGATTTAAGAGTATATATGATAAAAATAATGTAGTTAATGTTTCTGCTTTGGAAAATAATTTTCAAGACGGGGATATTATAAGCGCTAAAATTTTATTAAAAAAGGGGTTGATAAGCAAAATAAAGCCGAGAGTTAAAATCCTTGGAAATGGAGATTTGACTAAAAAAATTATTATTGAAGAATGTGCAATATCTAAAAATGCCGAGGAAAAAATCAAGAAAGCGGGCGGGGAAATAAGAAACATATAAATAAAAATTATTGTTATATTGTTACATTGCTGTATTGTTGGATTAAATCGTTGAATAAGCAATAGGCAAAACAATACAACAATTTAACAATACAACAATTTAACAATATAATTCTATGTTCAAAAAACTAATCCGTGTCTTTAAGGACAGGGAGTTAAGAAACAAAATAATTTATGTAGCTGTGATGCTTATTATTTTTCGTTTAGCGGCGCATATCCCAATTCCAATAGTTGACGCTGAAAGATTGAGCGATTTTTTCAAAAGCAACCAGCTTCTTGGCCTTTTGAGCGCGTTTACCGGCGGAGGAATGGAGAATTTTTCATTAGTAATGCTTGGAGTCGGTCCTTATATTACCGCTTCTATTATAATGCAGCTTTTGACAATGATATTTCCGCAAATAAAAGAAATGTATCAGGAAGCCGGAGAAGCTGGAAGACAGAAATTCAATCAGTATACAAGATACGCTACTGTTCCATTAGCAATGCTTCAGGGTTTTGCGATGATCACTCTTTTAAAAAATCAGGGGATTATCGGCAATATTGATAGATTTGACATGGTTATCGCTATTTCTTTGATCACTGCTGGAACTATATTTCTAATGTGGCTTGGAGAGCTTATTTCAGAAAAGAAAATTGGAAATGGCATCTCATTAATTATTTTTGCCGGCATTGTTTCTGGTATTCCCATGGCAATAAGCCAGACTATTGCTACTATGACTCCAGATAAATATCCTGGTATAATAAGCTTGCTAATTATGTCTGTTGTTGTGGTTCTTGGAGTTGTAATTATTACGGAAGCGCAAAGAAATATTCCAGTTTCTTACGCAAGGCGTGTTAGAGGAAATAAAACTTCCGGAGGCGTTTCCACTTTTTTGCCGCTTAAGGTTAATTCTGCTGGAATGATACCTCTTATATTCGCTATGTCTATAATGCTTTTTCCTGGAATTGTGGCGTCTTTTTTTATTGGACACTCTAATGAAGCTATTAGCAGTTCAGCTGTTTTTATAAGCAACATCTTCCAGCCAGGAAACTTGACTTATGGCGTTCTATATTTTATTATGGTTTTTTTATTTACATATTTTTATACATCAATTGTTTTTGATCCTAAGAATGTCGCGGAAAATCTTCAAAAACATGGCGGTTTTGTTCCTGGTATGAGGCCTGGAACAAATACTGCTGAATATCTTGGAAAAGTTCTTGGTAGAATAACTTTTCTTGGAGCCGCTTTTTTAGGCTTAATCGCGGTAATTCCGTTTATTGCGCAGGGATTAACTAATATAACGACTTTAGCTGTTGGCGGAGCTTCTGTTTTGATCGTTGTGGGTGTTGTTCTTGAGTCAATCAGGCAGATTGATTCACAATTGACGATGAGAGATTATGATGAATTGTAATTTAAATTGTTGTATTGTTCCATTGCTATATTGTTAAATATAAAACAAGGATATAAATATAATAATATGAGAATTTTATTTTTTAAGAGTTTTAATAATTGATATTTTGTTGACGGCCTGAATTTATTTCGGGCTATTATTTTTAAAAAACAAAATGAAAACCAAAAATAAACTTTTTATAATCTCCGGGCCATCGGGGGCGGGAGAAGACAGTGTTATTGAAGGACTAAAGAAATTTCTTTCAATTGAAAGAGTAATAACGACAACAACCAGAAAAAAGCGTTCAGATGTTTTTGCTGAAGATCCATATTATTTTATCTCTAAAAAAGAATTTGAAAAAGGAATTTTAGAAAATAAGTTTTTTGAATACGCGGAAGAAGATAATAATCAATTTTATGGGGTAACTAATGAAGAAATTGAAAGAGTTATTAGTAGCGGCAAGATCGGAATTTGGAAAATTGAATATAAAGGCGTAATGACGGTTAAAAAAATAATGTCCGGAGTCGTTTCTATTTTAATCACAACTCAATCACTAGAAATTTTAAAGCAAAGATTATCAAAGCGCGGAGAAAGCGAAGAATTTATTCAGCGAAGAATGGATTACGCAAAAGAATGGTTGAAATATAAAGATATTTATGATTATCAAGTGGTTAATTATGAGGGGAAATTAGATGAGGCGGTGGAAGAAGTGAAGGGGATTATTTTGAAAGAATGCGGGAAATAAAAATCTGTCATTGAATTTATTTCAGAATGACAATTAATATTTTAAGAGATAATAAATGAAAAAAAACATAGACATTATCATTATGGGTCCTCAGGGTTCTGGAAAAGGAACGCAGGCAAGAATGCTTGCGGAAAAATTTGATTTGCAGATTTTTGAGACTGGAGCCATTATAAGAAATATAGCAAAACAAGACACTGACACTGGCAGAAAAATAAATGAAATTACTAATATAAAGGGGGATATTATTCCGTGGAGTTTTATGAAAGAAAAAATACTTGGACAAAAATTAAACGAACTTGATCAAGATAAAGGGATTATATTTGACGGAACACCCCGCATAATGGAAGAAGCTGAATTTTGGAGTGAAAAATTAAGAAAAGTTGGAAGAAATATTGATTATGTTTTTTATGTGGACATTTCAAAAGAAGAATCAGTAAAAAGGCTTTCCATTAGAAAACAATGCAGAGAAGGTGGGCATTCCTTGATTGTCGGAAAAGATGTGAAAGAAGAAGAAACAAAATGTCCGATTTGCGGAAGCGAGGTTTATAGAAGAGAAGATGACACGCCAGAAAAGATTTTAAATCGTCTTGAATGGAGCAAAAAACTTTTGAGTCCGGTTATTGAATATTATGAGAGCAAGAATATGTTAATAAAAATAAACGGAGAACAGAGCGCGGAGGGTGTTTTTGAAGAGATCATTGGTTATATAAAGTAAAAATATATTACTGTCATTGCGAGAAGCCCGAACGAGCATAGCGAGTAAGAAGGCGACGAAGCAATCCCGTGGCTACACGCGAGGAGCATAGTTACGGGATTGCTTCGTCATTCAATTATCCTTCGGATAATTTTATTTCTCGCAATGACTTATAATTCAAGAAATAAAACAATGAAAAATAAAATAAACATAAAATCAAAATCGGAAATAGAAATTATGAGAGAGAGCGGGAGAATTCTCGCGGAGATTTTACAGTTACTGGCTTCAAAAGTTGAGCCGGGAATTTCCGGAGATGAATTGGAAAAAATTACTGAGAAAGAAGTAAAAAAATATGGAGTAATTTCGTCTTTTAAGAATTATGTAATAAGTAAAAATATAGCGCCCTTTCCGTCCATAATCTGTTTTTCGATAAACGATGAAATTGTTCATGGTTTTCCTTATGATAAAATAATAAAAGAAGGAGATATTGTCAGTATTGATATGGGAGTAAAATATAAAGGATTTCATAGTGATAGCGCTATTACGATTGGAGCCGGGAAGATAAACAGGAAAGCAAGAAAGCTTATTGAGGTTACGAAAGAATCTTTATTTAAAGGCATAGAGCAAGTGAAGCCCGGAAATAGAATAGGGGATATTGGATTTGCCGTGCAGAAATACGCCGAGAAGAATGGTTTTTCCGTTGTTAGAAATTTAGTCGGGCACGGAGTTGGCAGATCAATTCATGAACCGCCGGAAGTGCCGAATTTCGGCAATAGAAGAACTGGCTTAAAATTGTGCCCCGGGATGACTTTCGCGATAGAGCCGATGTTGAATGAAGGCAGTTATTATATCAAATGCGATAATGACGGCTGGACGATCAGAACAGCTGATGGAAAATTATCCGCGCATTTTGAGCACACGGTTGCTGTTACAGACGATGGGTGTGAGATTTTGACGGAATTAAAATAAATTTTTGAGACTGTAATTATGGATGAAAAGTTTAACAAATTAAGTGTTTGTATTATTGTTTACAACGAAGATAGGGTAATTGAACATTGTTTAGAAAGTGTCAAAAATATTGCCAATGAAATAATAATTGTTTTAGACGGTAAATCTATAGACAAAACAGAACAAATATGCCGTAAATATACCGATAAAATATTTGAAAAGAAACATTGTGGATTTTCTGAGGTACATTTACCTTTTGCTTTTCAAAAAGCAAAAGGTAATTGGATATTAAAGATTGATGCTGATGAATTTTTGTTGCCGCAACATGCTTCTAAGATAAACAGTTTGATAAAAAATGAAGATGTAGATGGTTATTTTTTTCTTTGGCGCTTATGGAACGGACGAATATATATTACAAAAAATAAGCCATATAAACCAGTTTTGTTTAGAAAATCAAAAATGTTTTTTCTCGGCGTTACGCATGGCATTATGCAAACTTATGGAAAAACAAAAAATGTATGCATTCCATTAGAGCATCAGCCGCTATATAACAATTGGTGTTATGGTAATTTTAGGTCTAAACAATTAAAACGCGCCAAAGCTCATGCAAAATGTTTGCTTAAGAATTTTTATGATGTTCCTAAATTTAATTATAATTATCATAATTATCCATTTCCAATAAGAATAAGAAGAAAATTGTTTTTCCTATTTCCTTTATTTACAATTTACAAAGCAATTGTTAATTTTATAAAAGGAGAAAAAAGTATCGTTGCAGCAAAAGTTTCACTATGGACAGGACTTTATGAATTTTATTTGGGATATTTTATGTGTTTGGAAAAAATTAAATTACTATTTAATTTGAACAAATTTCAGTGATTAAGCCTAAATATGGCAAAAATACTCGCAATAGATTATGGTGATAAAAGAATAGGTTTGGCGATTTCAGATGAAAACGAAAAATTGGCCAGCTGTTTTTTGACGCTTGAGAATAAATCTCCGGAAAATTTAATAGAGAAAATAAAAAAAATTATTTTAGAAAAAAATATTCAAAAAATAATTCTTGGTATTCCGATCGGATTTAAGGGAGGAAGCGTGCAAACAAAAAATATAAGAGAGTTTTCCGCTAAGTTAAATGAAAATGTCGATATACCGATTATAGAAATAAATGAGATTTTTACTTCCAAAATGGCTAAAGAAAATCTAAGAAAAGCGGGAGTAAAGAGCGAAAATATAAAAGAATTTATAGATCAGGAGGCGGCAAGAATAATTTTGCAAGATTATTTGGATAATAAAGATATATAAAATTATTTAGAAATTTTTGCCTAAATAAAATATTATCTATATGTTTTGTTTTAAGCTTGATTGTGATAGAATAAAACCATAAGGAATGATAATTTTTTTAAAATAAATTTATTAAGAAAAAATATGACTACTAAAAATAAAAGGGAAAGTATCTTTTTCCAGCTTAGAAAAGATCTTGTAAGCGGAACCTGGGTTTTGTTTTCAACTAAAAGAAGTAAACGGCCTGATTTTTCTAAAAAGGAAGAGGAAAAGAAAGAAGATGTTGAAAATAAAAAAAACTGTCCGTTTTGTAAAGAAAATATAACCAGTCAAGAAAAAGATGTATTGGTGTATATGAAAGAGGACGGAGATTGGAGTTTAAAGGTTTTTCCAAATAAGTTTCCAGCTCTTTCGTCCGAATATAAAGATATAAACAAAAGAGATCACGGACCGTTTGAAGTGATTGATGGAGTCGGATATCATGAAGTTCTTGTGACCGAAGATCATAAAAAAGATATTCCTGATATGGAAATTATACAAGTTGCTGAAATTCTAGACGCTTATCAGGAAAGATATTTAGCCTTAATGAACAGAAGACATATAAAGTATATTTCCATATTCAAAAATTATGGACATGACGCGGGAGCTTCAATAGAACACCCCCATAGCCAGATAGTCGCTATGCCTATAATTGATCCTGATGTCTTCAGGAGTATAAACGGCAGTGAGAGCTATTTTAATGCTCACAAAGAATGCGTGCATTGCGCGATGATTGAATGGGAAAAAGAAAGCGGCAAAAGATTGCTTTTTGAAAATGAGGAATTTATGGCTGTTTGCCCCTTTGTTTCAAGAGTTCCCTTTGAGATGAGAATTTATCCAAAGAGGCATTTATCGTATTTTGAAAGGATTACGGATGAACAAAAAGTAAAACTGGCGGAAGCAATGAAATTTTGCTTGTCAAAATTGAAAAAGAATTTGAATGATCCGGCTTATAATTTATTTTTACATACTGCGCCATGCAATGGGCAGATTTACGATCATTATCATTGGCATTTTGAAATATTTCCAAAGACAAATATATGGGCTGGACTTGAACTTAGTACTGGAATAGAGGTTTGTTCCATAATTCCAGAAAGAGCGGCGGGGATATTGGGAGAATGATTGATAACTTGCGCAGTACAATTAAAACAATAAAAAATATTTTGTTTGCGTAAAGAAACTTATGGAAACTCGCTTCACGTAATTAATAGTAATTAATTGTAGTTTTTTCTACAACAAATTACTATCAATTACAATAAGTTACAATTAATTACTATTAATTTATGGATTTAACAGTTTTTTTTAATAACTTTCCTCCAGAAATAGCTACATTTATAATCTCAATGCTTCCCATTTCAGAATTAAGAGGTGCTATTCCCGTAGCTATCGGTATTTATCATTTAAATCCAATTGAAGCATATTTTTTAGCAGTTATCGGAAATATTATTCCCGTAATTTTTATTTTAAAATACATTGAACCGGTTTCAAAATATTTAATGTCCAAGTGTGAATTTTTCAATAAATTTTTCATTTATCTTTTTGAACATACAAGAAAAAAACATAACGGAAAATTTGAAAAATGGGGAGCGCTGGCGCTGATAACTTTCGTTGCCATTCCGCTTCCTATCACAGGCGGCTGGAGCGGTGCTCTCGCTGCTTTTGTTTTCGGTATTCCGTTTAAAAAAGCTTTTCCTCTTATTTCTTTAGGAGTAATGATTGCCGGCGTGATTGTGACGGGGTTGAGTTTGGGAGTTTTAAAAATATAGGAATAATTTAAAATGAAAGAAAATATTAAATACTTAAAATCAGCAATAAAAAAATCAGAAGAATCTTTTTTAAAAGGATTTTTTCCTGTCGGAGCAATTATTGTAAAAAATGGGAAAATTATATCATCTGAAATAAGCACTGTCTATCCAGACTATAAACATGCTGAATTAAAAGCAATTGACAAAGCGTTTAGTAAATTGAAAAACTCTCTTGAGAGCTGTGTATTGTATAGTTCTTTGGAACCGTGTTTAATGTGTTTAACAGTTGCTTACTGGGCTGGAATTAGAAAAATTATTTTTGCTTGCGATAAACAGTCTGTTTCTTTGGAATATTTTGAAAGTAATAAAAGAAATCAAGAAATTATTAAAACTTTTCAAGAGGAAATAAATTTTATTCAAATAAAAAGTCTTAGAGATTCTTCTTTAGAAGTAATTAGAAAATGGGAGAAAATAAATAACTAATATAAAAAAATAATTAAGCTATACGATTTTTCTCCTGGATTCCCGCATCCGCGAGAATGACAAAAATTTTACCTCTTAAAATAATTATCAATGAAAAAAATATATTTAGATTATGCGGCGACTACGCCGACAGATGAAGAAGTTTTAAATGAAATGATGCCTTATTTTAGCCAAAAATTTGGTAATCCATCAAGCATTCATCAATTTGGTCAAGAGGCGGCGGAAGCAATTGATAAAGCGCGGAAGCAAGTTGCTGATTTTTTGGGTTGTAATTCAAGTGAAATTATTTTTACAAGCGGTGCGACAGAGAGCAATAATATGACAATAAAAGGAATAATAAAAGCAAGCAATATTAAAAATCCCCATATAATTACTTCCTCTATTGAACATCATTGTGTTTTAAATTCTTGCAAGGCAGTAGAGAAAGAAGGGAGTGAAGTAACTTATTTAAAAGTGAACGGAAATGGGTTGGTAAGTGTGAAAGATTTTAAAAAAGCGATTAAAGAAAACACGATTTTGATTTCAATTATGTATGCGAACAATGAAGTCGGAACTATAGAGCCGATTGCCGAGATGGGGGAGATGTTAAAAAAAATAAATTCAGAAAGAGAAAAAAATAAACTGCCAAAGATATATTTTCACATTGACGCGGTGCAGGCGGTAAATTATCTTGACTGCAATGTTGATAATTTAGGCGTTGATCTGCTTTCTATCTCGGGACATAAGATTTACGGGCCAAAAGGAGTTGGAGCTTTATATGTTAGACAAGGAACTAAAATAAAATCTATTCAGCAGGGGGGAGAACAGGAATATAATCTCCGTGCTGGAACTCACAATGTGCCGGGAATTGTCGGACTTGGAAAAACTATTTCTCTAGTTTCTAAAAACAGAAAAAAAATAGAAGAAATAAAAAAACTCCGTGATTATTTTATTGCTGAGATTTTAAAAAATATCCCGGACACAAGGCTTAATGGTTCAAAAGAATTTCGTTTGCCGCATAACGCCAATATAAGTTTTAAGGGAATTGAAGGTGAAAGCTTGCTTATAATGCTTGATCAGGAAGGGATAGCGGTTTCTACCGGTTCTGCCTGCTCATCTCCTTCTTTAGAACCTTCCCATGTCTTAATGGCAATGGGAATTTCTCCTGAATTATCGCATTCAAGCATAAGATTTACCCTAGGAAAAGATGCGACGAAAGAAAATATTGATTTTGTTTTAAAAGTTTTGGTTGAGAAAGTAAAAAAATTGAGAGAGATTTCAGGGATATAATGGATAAATTTCTAATTTCTAATTTTTAATATTTTTCAAAAGCAAATTTTTAATTAAGTATAGACACTTTCTCACAATTGTAAGAAAGTGTCTATAAGCATTGGAAACTATAATTATAATTATTCTTATGTATACTCATATATATAATCACATAATAATCCATTACGATGAGATTACATTAAAGGGAGGAAATCGTCCCTTTTTTGAGCGTGTGTTGATTAGCAATATAAAAGAATTTTTAGAGAATATAAAATATGATAAAATTTATAAAGACGGAGGGAAAATTATTATAGAAATAAATAAGAATACTGATTTAGAAAAAACAAAAGAGGTCTTAGAAAATATTCCAGGGATTTCAAATTTCTATTTTGCGGTTTCGGAAAAAAAAGATTTAGAAAAAATAAATAAAAAGACAGTTGAGTTTTTGAGATTATATATAAAAGAGAATGAGAAGACAATCCTTCGACAAGCTCAGGATGACGATAATGTCATGGTGAGCCTGTCGAACCATCAGAATGGCAAAATAAAAACTTTTAAAATAGAAGCAAGAAGATCTGATAAAAAATTTGAATTTAAATCGCCGGAAATAAATGCTAGAGTAGGGGAGTCCGTTTTGGAAAATACAGAATTAAAAGTTAATGTTCATAATCCCGATATAGAAATAGTCGTAGATATAGGACATAAGTATTGCTATATATATTTTGAAAAAATAAAGGGAATTGGCGGACTGCCAGTTGGTACGGCAGGGAAATTAGTAAGTTTGCTTTCTGGTGGGATAGACAGTCCAGTGGCAAGCTATATGATGATGAAGAGAGGAGCGAAAATTGTTTTTGTCCATTTTAAAAATAAGATTATCAATAATACTGGCGATGATAAAATAAAAAGCTTAGTTAAAAAACTAAGCCGTTTTCAGGGAAGATCAAAGTTATATATAATTCCGTTTGAAGAATTTCAAAAGGAAATTATTGCTAAAATTCCAGCAAAAAACAGAATGATTATTTATAGGAGAATAATGTTTGAACTGGCGGAAATGATCGCCAAAAAAGAAAAAGCGAAAGGATTTGTGACTGGTGATAGCTTAAGCCAGGTCGCTTCGCAGACGCTTGATAACATTGGCGTTATTTATAATTCCGCTAACTTGCCAATATTCCCGCCGCTGATCGGGATGAATAAACAGGAAATTATTGATTTGGCTGTAAAAATAAAAACTTATGAAATATCAATTCTTCCATATCAGGACTGTTGCAGTTTCTTAATTGCCAAACATCCGGAAACAAAAGCTAAGCTTAGAGATATTATTAAACAAGAGGAAAATTTGAAGATTGACGAAATTGCAGAAAGAATTATGGCTGAAATAAAACCAGAAGTGATCTAATTAGAAAATTCAGAGAATTATTTCATGGGAGCGAATTTACAATCTATCCCTTTTGTTTTATCGTAGGGACGGGTTTGAAACCCGTCCCTACTTTTATTGGAAACATCTGGAACTGTTTACAAAACAGTTCCCGCAAAAATTTGTCAATTATTTTAAAAAAACAATTACAAAAAGAATACGGCGATAATTCCGCCGATAGATCCTGTGATTGCTAGTATTTTCCAATTCGGCCAACACTTTTTTATTATACGATAAATTATAGCTATAGGAATTATTATAACTAACGCTCCGTTAAGTGCGATTAATAATAATATCCATACTGCTCTAAGCATGATAATTGTTTTTTAATGATTAGAAATCTCGCCTAATATTTTTAAGCTCATTTTTTCTTTCTGTCGTAAGTTCCAAAAGAATATTTTCATAGTAAATTAGTCAAATTTTATAAGTATATATCCAAGTCCATATATTGATATTATAATACTCATAGTAAGAAAGATATAGGATATTCGCTTATTCAAGTGTTTACGCAATAGTATGGCAATGCCAGTTCCAACAATTATCCAAAAGACTAGATTTAGATAAAATAATCCCCAGCTATCAATCGGAGGGTTATTATTACCTAACGCGCCTGGCGGATATTCAAATACTGTAATTGGGAATCCTCCTGTTGCTATCGGTTTGCTTAGACTATTAGCATCTGGTAATCTTTGATATGAAGTAAATAATGATATCCATATCATTATGATTCCTAATGACAAAGCTATTATTGTGATATTGCGAATATTTTTTGGAATTTTAATTTGAATAGCAAAAAGTGATCCCAACACAGCAACATACAGCCATGCGAATGAATTTAATGTGGTTAAAGCAATTAGTCCCATAAATAATCCCATTAATGGGATTAATATTAACATCGCAAGAAATATAATAATTGATGTAATTATTTCCATAATATGATCTTAACAATTAGAACATTCCTGTCCATATAAATCTCAAACTTGTTTTATTTCGAAGAATTAGCATATAATTCTTCACAAAATCTTTTATTTCAGCCCTATTGACCGAACACAATCAACAGGCTAATATAACTCTATAATACTATAATATTCATTTTATGTCTAAAAAAGCCTCAGAAATAGCGGAAAAATTCATAAGAGATTATAAAGATGCTATAAATCTGGAAAAAACTTACAATGAGACGGACGAGGAAAAGGTAAAAGTTCATCAAGTTTCAAGTAAGGTTGCTTTTTTGTATGAGAAATTAAGAAATGCAGTAGATTATCAAGAGGAGCATCTTCTTAGAAAAATCGCGATTGAAAGGATACTAAAAAGAAGATTGATGACGGAAAAAAATGAACTTGATGTTTCAAAGTTTTTAATTAATGAATTGATAAGAGCAAGATATCTGCCTAATGAAAAAATTCCAGAGAAAAGAATAGAAGAAATAAAAGAAATAATTGAAAAATATACTTTACTAATAAATAATATCCCAGAAGCCGTAAAGGAAAACAATATTGATAATGAATATTTATTCAATTGGATAATTGGAATTGCCGCTTGTGAAATAGAAGAAAAAATAGCTCCTTATAAAAAAGAAAACGCAATAATTGAATTTGCTCAAAAAATAATTGATGAAAAACTGAAAGTTCCGGAAAAATTAATGAGCGAAGAAGATAGAAAAATTCAAATATACATTGCGGTGCTTCGCAATCTAATAAAGTCCGACTTGTCTTTAATTGAATATAGATTATTTGAAAGAAAGCACCCCGAATGGTTTTTTGCTCCGTCAGAAGAATTAATAATAAATATGGCTAAGAATATAAACGTATTTATTGGAGATATAGAAAAACAAATCAATGATCCATTGGGAGAGAATTTTTCAAAATTTGTTAAGAAAAATCTTGCTTATTTTACTATTATGGAAGACGCGGTCCGGAAAAATATAAATAATATAGACAAGATATTTTCACATCATCTTCATATTGAAGATGCGATAAAAGAATCTTGCGTAAAAAAATACAAGGAAGCAAAAACAAAATTAAAGAGAGCCGCCATTAGAAGTATAATTTATATTTTTACAACCAAGATGGTCCTCGCGTTTATTTTAGAACTTCCATTTGATAAATACATTATTGGCCATATAAATTATATCGCGCTTGGAATAAATATTATATTTCCGCCGCTTTTAATGTTCTTAGTTGTTGTAACCATTAAAGTTCCGAGTAAAAGAAACACGGAACTTATAGTGCAGGGAATTAAAGAAATGGTCTATGGAAAATACGCGAGCTCTCCTTTTATAATGAAAGGAATTTTACATAGGAGCTCATTTTTTTACAAAATATTTAAGTTTTTTTATGTCATAGTGTTTTTTGCTTCTTTTGGAATTATAATTTTTCTTCTCAAGCAATTGCATTTTAATATAATGAGCATCGGACTGTTCTTGTTCTTTTTAAGCGTTGTGAGCTATTTTGGAATAAGAATACGCCAGAACGCGCGAGAGCTTGTAGTTGTTAAAAGGAAAGAGGGGATTATAACATTCGCAACGGACCTTTTTTCGATTCCTATTTTGCGAATGGGACAATGGCTTTCAACAAAACTTTCAAATATAAATGTATTTGTTTTTATTTTTGATTTCATAATTGAAGCTCCATTTAAAACTTTTGTGGAAGTTTTTGAAGAGTGGATTTATTACATAAAAGAAGAAAGGGATAAGATATATTAAAAATGATTATAAAAGATAAAATTTGGGGAGAAATTGAAATTAAAGATAAGTTGATCGAAGAAATTATTCTAGATAAAGATTTTCAGAGAATGAAGAAAATTTCTCAATTTGGAATTTTCAAGCATTCCTTTTTATTTGGAATAGAGTTCAATAGATTTGAGCATAGTGTCGGAGTTTACTATCTGTTGAAAAAGTTTAGAGCAAACGAAGAAGAGCGCCTGGCCGGTCTCTTGCATGATATATCGCATGGAGCCTTTTCTCATGTTTTGGACATAGTTTTTGCTGATGATGGAAATGAAGAATACGCAGACAGTATTTTGCTTGAAAAAATTTCCGACTCTAATATAGGCAGGGTTTTAAAAAAGAGCAGATATGATCTTGTAAAAATTGTAAATAATTGCGGCCATACTATGCTTGATAAAGAGCTTCCGGATATAGCGGCAGATAGAATTGACTATATGCTGAGAGATCCGCTTGGAATGAATCCTCAGCTTATAAGAAAAGTTACTGATTCTTTAGTTATTAAAAACAGGGAATTTGTTTTTAATAATTCTTTTTTTGCAAATCTTTTCGCGAATCATTATTACAATTTAAATAAAAATGTCTGGTCTTCGGTTTTTTGGACCGTGAACCACAAAATTCTTGCTGATATAATTGGGTTAATTATTGATAGGGGATATGCAAAAAAAGAAGACTTATTTTTAAAAAATGATGAGCAAATAACAAAAATTATAGAAAAAAATAGAGATAAAGACATAGATAAGCTTATAGAAAAAATGAAAAGCTTGGATTATCACAAAACAAGAGTTGTGCCTAAAAAAGATAAATATGATTACAGGTGGAAAAAGAAAAATAGATTTATAGATCCGAAGATATTGATAGGGGATAGAGTAAAAAAATTGAGCGACATAAACCCGGAGTGGAAATTAAAGTTGGAATATTTTAAAAAACATCCCTATTTTGAATATTATGTTAAGTTGAAATAAATTAATTTTTTATATAAAAATTATGAACGATGAAATGCCAAAATATGAAATGCCGAAAGAAGATCCTTTTGATATTGAAGGCGGTAGTGGTTCGTCTGAAAAAGATATTGATAAAATAATAGAAGAATCAGAAAAAGAGAATATAATTAAAGAAGCTGAATATTTTGAAATATTGAAAAAATATGATATAGAAAAAATGATTAATAGAATTGAACTTTCTGGTAATATAGATAAGGCAGAAGATTATATAAAAGAAATGAAAAATTCAAGAAAAAATATTGCCAATTATTATGATCTCAAAGAATCTTATAATAAAAAAGAAGAAATGGCAGATGATTTTTCAGAACAGAAAGTAGAAGAAAAGGAAGAATTAATTAGAAAAATATTAAAGGACGCGCAAATAAACGAAGAAAAGAATAATATGAAGAACTTAATAGAAAAAATTGAAGATCCAGAAATATTAATAATGATACAAGAAGAAATAGAAGCAAAAATAAAAGATATAACAAAACAAAAAGAAATTAACAAAGAAGATTTCAACACAAAAAGAGAAGGTATTTTTGCAAAAGAAAAATTATCAGAAGAAAAAAGCGAGGCAATTACGAGTATTAATAATTTAGAAAGTATATTATATTTTACAATTACGGAAAAAGAAAAAAGGAATTTTAATAAGTTGGTGAATAATGTAAATGAATTAGCTGAAAAAAACGAAGATAAAGAAGAATTATTTGAAATGATAGAGGAATATATTGATAGAAAGAAAAAAGTAATTGCAGGAATTACTGAATCAACTGAAGAGAAAATTCACAGAAAAGCCATAGAATATGTGGTTGAACAAAATAGAATACAAGCGATGTTAGGTAAAGAAGTAGAAAAATAACTATTACAGAGGAGGATTTATTAAATTAAATTAACTTTAATAGGATTGACGTTTTTTATTTAATATGTTATTGGTATATTATTGATTGTATATATGAAACAATCTTAATGCTGGAGGGATTCTTATTAAGAAGAAAACAGAAAATATTCTTGGAGCAGTGACTATTATTGCAATTTTAGCAATCGTGGTAATGGTATGGATAGACAGTAACAACGATGCAATAAAATACAAAGAGGAATTCAGTGATCTTCCTCTTACAATAAGAGTTGAGAAAACTGACAATAGAACAATGTTGTATTCTATTATAGAAGTGTCTGGTAAATTCTCTGAAAACCAAAATATACATGCTAAAATATCAGAAATTAGCACTAGGAAAACCTATGGGGAGATACTTAATAAAAATAGTGTCCATATGGAAGTAATGTTTTCTAAAAATGATAATGGTGATTTAGAAAATGTTATTAACATACCTGGAGACGAAATAATATATGTGACAGTAAAGCTTTGGGTTAATGGGGAGTACTTTGATCTTGCCAAAATATATGGGATAGAAAAAACTGTTGAGGTTCAAACATGAAACCTCAACTTTTTATTTTAGATAAATATATTATAAATAAATCTATATAATGGTATTATTGTTTATTCATATAGATATTTGTCAGAGAAGCGGGGATTGAGAGAAAAATAAGCCCGCATTCATTCCGACATGCAAAAGCTCATAATATTCTTGATAAATCCGGAACAGTTAAAGATATTCAATTTATTTTAGGTCATAGCGAAAACAATCCAATATCTGCTTTTTCTTATTTGAGACTAAATTCAAAAGAAGCAGAAAAAAGAGCGAAAATGTTTTTATGAGTAATTATTATTGACTAATAATATAAAAATGTTAAAATTGTATAGTCAAGTGTTACAAAAGGTGTTATAATGAAATTAGTAAGAATTATTGCATGGTTATTGGCTTATAAATAATTAATTTTATTACAAATATGGCAATAAATGAAATTAAAAAGGATAGTAAAAGTATCGCAGAATTAGAAGGTTTACTATTTAATATAAATAATGGTGATTTGTCGGTTCTTGAAAAGATTAAGGAAAAATGGAAATTTAAAGATAAAGAAGGTGTGTTTAGATTTGCTCTTGCTGTAATGGTTCAAGCAGAAAATAGCACTCTTTATATTCAAGAAAAAAATGAAAAAAAGGCTTTAATTCCAGGAGAGGGGCTTATTGTTGAAGATAAAAAAAAACCAGAATAAAAGTAATAACTTAATTAATAATCCTTATGGCCAAGAATGATTTTGATCCAGATAAACTAACAACATCCCTTGATAAACATGGTGAGGATATTATTAATGTTAAGAAAAGGATTGAGCAATTAGAAGATAAGTTTGGAAATAACGAAAAAATAGCAGACACGCTTTGTGAAACAGCAGAAAAAGCAACAAAAATGAGGGAGATGATTTCAGATACTTTTTTATTGTTAATTGAAAAAGATTTAAAAATAAAAGGTGGGCTAAAAAACTTAATAAAAGAAACAGATCGTGATGTTTTTAAACATAATATAAATAAACTATTTTCGCTTATTTTCGCTTTAGCGCTTATAGTATTTGGAGCACTTATAAATAAGTTTATTTAAATAATGTATTCTTGACACAAATTTTAAAAGTATTATAATAAAGACATACATTAACAATTCAGTTATATATACATAAAATC
This sequence comes from Candidatus Parcubacteria bacterium, assembly GCA_023132875.1. GTDB lineage: Bacteria > Patescibacteriota > Minisyncoccia > JAHIHE01 > JAGLIN01 > JAGLXN01. The sequence continues at coordinate 40,742 of JAGLXN010000017.1, read as the reverse complement.
CGCTAGGGAAGCGGATAAAAAAAGTTAGTGGTAATGTCGCACAAGGTAGCTTTTACGACATTAGTTCTTAAATTTAGCTTTAGTTTCTAATAAAAACGATAAATCCCTTTTCTGGATAAATTTTTCTGTATAGTTGTTAGGTTTATCTTTTTTTATTATATTAATTGCTTTTTATTATTAAGCCCAAATCTTTATCATAAAGTTCTTTTATTAATTTCAAATATTATAACTTTATGTCGTAAAATATAAAAAATCATTTCTATTTTGTCATCCTGAAAAATTCCTGAAATAATTCCTAAAAAGCTAAGAAGCTATAATCTAAGAAGCTAAATCAATGATAAATGATCATTTGGTCAACAACAGTGTTTGTTTTATATATAGAACCTATATATTTCCTTGTTGTTGAAAGATATATATTAGCTCCGCTCTGGCCGTTCCATCTGACGGGATCATGGACAATATATCCTTTTGAGTCTTTGCTGTGAATTACGACATAATGTCCAGCGCCTCTTCCTAGCGCTTTAATAAATACAATTACTGGATGTCCGCTGGCGATTTCACGATCTATTAAATTCCAATCAGCCTTAGTAAGTCCGCCTGATTTATGATATGAATTTTTGATTAAATCCAAAAATCTCCACTGTTTGGGCCAAACAATTAAATCATAATAGAATATAGGCTGTTTTGAAAGCCGTCCAGGATCTATGTCTATCCCATAATATTTAAATACCATTGCTACGGACGAAATAGCGCATCCATAATCATCAACGGAAGAATTTGAAAGTCCGATTGTCATATCTTTCCATCTTGAATTATTTTGGGAAAAATACCAGCTTGTGGACGCAAGATTTTCCGAAGGCCTTTCTGCCATAGCTGCGATTTTTGCGATCTCAACCTGCATTTCTCTTTTAAGCCTGTTTATGTCGCCTAAAATCGTTTTTCTTTGATTCCTGACATTGAATAGTAAATCCTGGTATTTATATTCTTTCCCTCTTGTTTCTTTTAGCAAGGCTTCTTTCGCGTTTTTTTGCGCGTTTACTATTTCTTTTTGATCCAACAATTTTTTGCTTAATTCTTCAAGCTGATTTTTCTTTTCTTTCATTTCTTCTTTTTTCTCTTCCAATTCTTGCTTTATTGAATTAAGCTCGTCAAGAGCATCTTTAATTTTTCCTCCAACTGTGTTCATATATTCAGCTTGATTTAGAAATTCTGAGAACTCTTTGCTTTTAAGAAGAATTTCAAGCGTTGTTTCATTATCATAAGCATTTATCTCTCGCAGTAAATTTTTCAGAATATCTTTCTGTTTTTCAATTTCTTCTTCCTTTATCTGGATTCTTAGCAGTAAATTATTTATTTCAAGATTTGTTTGTTCTATCTGAGTCTGCGTTGTTTGAATCTCTAAATTAAGCTGAGCGACTTGCGCGTCAAGAAGCTCAATTTCATTTTCTAGACTCTGTTCTTCTATCCGAAGCCCTCTTATAAGATCTTTATATTCTTCTGCTTGATTTTCAAGATTTTTTACTGTTTCACTTTTTTCGTTTATTTGGTCTTCAATTTCTTCTACTAGATCTGCTTTGCTTTGCTTTATTTCTATGCCAAAAAATGGCGACACAACAAAAGACGCCAATAGTAATAATGTAATAGTTAGCTTTTTGTGTTTAGTTATAACCATTTTTATGAATATGATTATTTAAACTGTCTTAATTATAGCATATTTTTTGGGTTTGTTCAATTGGGAGATTAGTATCTGTGTTCATCAATGCCGGAAGTCAGTGTTTTTCTGTGTCTAATTATTCAATAGCATACCGATAAGTGCCGACAAATATACAAATAAACACTGATTTGGATTTTGGAATTAATCATCTTGACATATTTTTATACATTACTATAATGATAACAACAAAACAAAAAGGAGGATAAGATCAGATGAGAGTTAAATTAACAGCACGAGGAGAACAGATGGCAAGGGAATTGCAACTTCCTATTTTAGCCAGAGATGGCTTTTATGAAGTCATGGACCCGGAAAAAGCAGAGAGTGAAGAAATACAAAAATTAAAAGAGGAAATAGTAATCCTAATAAAAGAAAATAAATTTTATGGAGCAATGATGAAAATAATAGAAGCAATAGGAATAATTGAAGATGATCCAAAAGGATTAATAATGATTGAAAGAGAAATGGAAATCAGAATTCCATAAATATCATAAACATAAAATAAAACACAGCAAGACTGTGTTCTTTTTTTATCTCAATAATTCAATTACCTTTCTGATCCTCTTTAAAGCTTTTCCCTTTCCCAAAACGCTTGCCACTTCAAACGGTCCTGGTGATCCTTTCAGGCCAGTCAAAGCTACTCGCAAGGGCCATAACAATTCTCCCGTCTTAATCCCCTCTCGTCCCATTAAATTTCTCAAAACTTCTTCCAAATTATTTTTCACAAAATCTTTCTCGTCTATTTTTTCTAATTCATCATAAGCTAATTCTAAATTATTTTTTACCTCTTCAAAGCTCATTTTTTTCCATACCAGTAAATCTTTATCATAATCTAATTTATCAACAAAGATAAATTTTACCAGCTCCCCTATCTCACTCAATTTCTTCATCCGTTCCTGTTCAAGCGCAATAACTTTTTTTAAATAATCAAAATCTACTTCCTTATCAGAATTTTGAATCTTCCAGCCCAAGGCTGATCCGCCTCGGGAGGAGAATTTTGAATTTTGAATTTTATTCTTTATTCTTAATTCATAATTCATAATTCTTTCTATCAATCCTGCCTCAATCAAATATGGAACACAAAGTTCGGTAAGTTCTTCAAGCGGCATACAACGAATATACGTTCCATTTATCCAATCCAGTTTTTCTACACTGAAAATAGCTCCCGTTTTATTAACTCCAGACAAATCAAATCTTTTTATCATTTCATCAAATGAAAAAATTTCTTCTTCAGTTTTAGGATTCCAACCAAGTAATAATATAAAGTTTAACAATGCTTCTGGTAAATATCCTTTTTTTAGATAATTTTCTACTGCGACATCGCCCTGACGTTTACTCAATTTGCTTTTATCGGGATTAAGAAGAAGTGGTAGATGAGCAAACTCTGGCATATCCCACCCAAACGCTTTATATAAAATAACATGCTTTGGAGTTGATGGAAGCCATTCCTCTCCCCGAATGACATGTGAAATTTCCATTAAATGATCATCAATGACATTTGCCAAATGATATGTTGGAAATCCATCGGACTTCATCAAAACTTGATCATCAATTACCTTGTTTTCAATTTTTATTTTTCCATAAACTAGATCATCAAATTCGGTAAATCCTTCCTGCGGAGTTTTTAGACGAACAACATAGGGAGTTTTTTTATCGAGAAGCCTTTGAATTTCTTTTTTATCCAGTCCCCTGCACTTTCCGTCATACTTAGGAGCCATTTTTTGCGCTTGCTGTTCTTTTCTCATTTCTTCCAGCCGTTCTTGACTACAGAAGCAAAAATATGCATAATCATTTTTTATTAGCTTGTCAACATATTTTTTATATATTTCTAGCCTTTCAGATTGTATATATGGCCCAAAATTGCCTTTTTGAGAGATTTTTCCGTCATTATCTACAAATACACCTTCATTATATTTCAGCTCGATTAGGTCCAATATTTTCACTAAATTTTCAATAGAACCCTCCACAAACCTTGCTTTATCCGTATCTTCAATACGCAGGATAAAATCGCCGTTATTATGTTTGGCAAACAGATAATTATATAACGCAGTTCTTAAACTTCCAACATGAAGATATCCCGTCGGGCTTGGCGCAAATCTTGTTCGTATTTTTTTCATTTTAATTATTTTAAATTTCAATTATTTATAAAAAATCTTATTTCCAGATTTAAGGTATATATATTCTAATGTATTTATTTCATTTTTACCAATTCCTTTAGACATAAAATCTTTTAGATATGTTGTTTGTAATTTCGCGTCATCTGCAGTATTAAAATAAATTCTTATGTTTTTATCTGAATACGCGATTATCTCTCTTGTTTTTACTCCCTTTGTCTTATAATATTTAATTTTTATATCAGTGTCGCTTTTAATGCTATTATCTAATTTAAAAACAAAATTTATAAAATCTTCATTCGCGATCTTATCATTTATTTTTATTGGTTCTAGTATGATATTTTTGTCTTCATTTTTTTTATCATTTTCTCTTTCATCATGCTCTGGATTATCAGAAATTTCAGAATCAATTGTATTTTGAATATTATCTAAAAACACTGGCTTAGTTTCCTTTTCTTCTTTCTCTCTTTCTAATTCATCTTCTATCTCTTCTTTAATTTTTACCTCTTCTATAATTTTTATAAATTTTTTGTCTTTATATGCTTCTGTATCACTGCTTTCAGCCATAAAAGCTATTCCTTCAGTGTCAAGATAATAACAGCTTTCAGTTCTGCACCAAAGAATAAGAGGATTTTTTTCTACAATCTCCGCTTTTATAGTATCTGGAAGCTTTTTTTTAATTGTTATTGTTTTGATCTCTGAAAACTCGCTAAGCAGTTTTTTTTCTATTTTTTCCTCGTTAGTAAGAAAAAAATTATTTCCAGGAAAAATTGCTAAAATCGGATTTGAGTTTTCATTTTTTATGATTTTTTCTATGTTTTTATTGGAAATGGTTTTGTTTCCATTTATATCTATTTTTTTAATTATAAAAAACTCCGAGAAAAAAATAAAATACGCGACAAAAAAAACAAACGCTATCAATAATCCCCTTTTAAGATTTTTAGCAGAACCGCTTTTATTTTTTTTAAAAAAAATAGGTTTGTGACTCGCAAAAATCCTTGGTTTTCGCTGCCATGGTTTTATTCTTTTTCTTCTAAACTTGAAATTACGGATCATGAATCATGAATTATGGATTGTATGTTATATGAAACTATGGAATTTATTTTAAAAATTACAAATTTTGTCATTCTAAACTTGTTTCAGAATCTTTTATCTATTACAATAAACATTTCTAATAAACATCTAAGCATTTTTATAAAAATAGAAAGTTCTTAATTCCTAATTCATAATTCCTGATTCCTGATTCCTGATTCACCATCAATATCCTCTTCTAACTTTCCTTATTGTTTCAACAACCCATGTAATCGCGTATTTTCTATTCAACGGCAAATCCTGGCAATGTAATAGTTCCTCTTGGTGTCCGCCAAATCCTTTTTTAAATTTTGACAATCCAGCCCAAGGATGTTTCGGCTTATTTTCAACAATACCGTAAAAATTAAATTTCTTCTTTCCTCTTTTTTTTGCTTCCTTAATTGCTTCCCAAAGATTTAAATATGATGATGGAATTTTATAATACTTTGACGATGATGAGCCATGATGATAAAAAGCTTGTTCTCCATAAAATATTATAATAGCGGATGAAATTATTTCACCTTTATATTTTGCGGAAAATATGCTTATTTGATCGTCGTTTTTAAACGCGTCAGTTTCGCTCTTTATATAATCATAGGGGAACGGGACAAATTTATGCCGCCGGACAGTTTCCATATGAATATCATAAAACGCTTTAAGATATTCTTCATCCGTGCTTTGTATAATTTTAACATCTTCTTTTGCCGCGCGACGAATTAAATTTCTATGCGTTTTTCTCATTCCTTTTAAAATTTCATCCTCGCTTTTTGTAATATCTAAAAGCCAAGTTGTTTCTGGGTGCATCATATGAATCGGCGCGTTTCTAAATCCTGCTTTTTCAAAAATATTCAAATTTTCTTCAGTATTTTTTAAAATCGGACTAACGCGAATAAATCCAACCCTTTCTTTTATTCCAAGATCTTTTAAATAATCAAAAAATTCATTTAATATACTGAATACTGAATACTGAATACTGAATACCTTTATTATTGGTCCCTGCGGAACAAATAAAAATGATCCTCTCCTTGCGTTTACTTTTATAACTAGCGCGACTGCTAAAAGTTCTTCATTGTCAAAAACTCCAAGTCGCCAGATTTTTTCTCCTGTGTTTCTATTGAATTCTCCCCAATTCCAAGATTGCAGAAAAGTACTTTCTTTGTTTTCTTGAACAAAATTTTCCCATTGGGATTTATTTGTTATTTCTTTAATATTCATAAATACTAAGAAGGATTAATTAATAATCATTTATCACTTTTACCATCTTCTCAACATCTTTATTGTCTATATTATGATGTGTCGGTAAATTGACGCACTTCAAGCTTATCTTTTCCGCAATTGGACAGCTGCCTTTTTTATAGCCAGATTTTTCAACATCAACTTCAATCGGTCCAACTGCCTGCGGAAACCAACTGCCTAAAATTATATGTTTTTTTCGAGCTTTTTTAATAAGTTCTTTTTTATTTTCAACTAAGATAGTATACCATAAAAATATATTTTTTGATTCGGGGGTTGATTTTGTTAAACTTATGTTTATATTATCAGATAATTTTTCTTTATATAAATTTGCAATTTTTATTCTGTGGCTATTAAATTTATTAATAAGTTTCATCTGATGTAGTGCAATTCCGGCAAGTGCGTTTGGCATTTTTGCGGGAAAATTATCTGGTTTTTGGTTTATTTTTTCTTCTTTGCTATAAGCTTTTGTTATAATTTCAAATTTACTGGATAAATACATTATGATTTTTCCAATATTGAAAAAATAATATAATTTTAAAGCCTTAAAAGTTATTATAGGATGCAAGAGCTGTCTTACTATTAAAGATTTTTTAGGATATGGCATTTGATCTCTAAATTCTTTTATTTTTCCCCCAAGTTCTTGATTTGCCGTTATAACCATTCCTCCTGAAACAGAAGAAATAATTTTATCTCTTCCAAAACTAAAGAAAGCTATATCTCCTATTGTCCCTGTTTTTTTGTTTTTATATTTCCCTCCCAAAGAATGCGCGCAATCTTCAATGACATATAAATTATGATTTCTGGCAATTTTCATAATCCTGTCCATTTCTACTGGATTACCAAATGTATGCTGAACAATAATCACTCTTGTTTTATCTGTAATTTTTTCTTCGATTTTATCTGGATCTATATTATAAGTTTTTTCATCTATATCAACATAAACCGGTTTTGCTCCGCACCACATTATAACATTTGGGAGAGCCACTGTTGTAAATGCTTGTAGTATTATTTCATCGTAATCTTTAATTTCAAGACACTTCAAAATCGTATATAAACCGCTTCGTCCGCTATCAAAACTAATTGCCCACCTTGAATCCATATATTCGCAAAATTTTCTTTCCAGTTTTCTGGTATTTTTTCCTTCTTGCAGTTTCCCCCAATTCCAAGGCAATAATAGATATTTATCACAAATTAAAAGATCCCAAACAGTATAATTCGGCGCAAGTGCAGATGCGATTGGTTGGAATTTTTTGAATATTGACATAGTGTATATTATATATTAAATTAAAGATAATAGGAGATTGAATGAAAATGATAATAGTATGTCCTTATTGCTATCAGCACATTGATACAGAAGGAAAAGAAAAACCTTATTTTGAAAGAGACGAAAACTTCAAAATAAATGGTGAAAATCCAAAATGTCCAAAATGTAAATTAAAGTTTGAATTTTCAAAAGATGGGGTCTCAAGAATAGAATCTGAAATAAAAGGTTTTCCATTAAATAATTCGTGCTGCGTTGAAAGTTCGGGATATTAGAAGTTTAGTTTAAATAATAAGCTACACTTCTTTTTTTATTTTTCTATTTTTACTTTTCCCATCGCCACTCCCGCTCCCCGGCTTTCAAAAAGAACAACAGATTTTTCGTTGAGATTATTTTTCAGCATTCTCGCCACTTTATTAAAATCCTTCTCAAAAACAAATTTGTTATTAGTATTCTGTATTCTGTATTCTGTATTCAGTATATAAGCAAAGTCGCAAATTTTATCTATTTTACTAAATAATTTTTGATGCACTTCTTTTGACTTGTTTCCCAATTCAATTATCCCTGGAAAAACAATTATTTTTTTATAATCTTGATACGCTTCATCTAAATAATCAAGCGCCGCGATTACGCCATCAGGATTTGCGCTATAACTGTCATCAATAAAAATAGAATTATTTGGACCGTATAATTTTCTTATCATAAATTCAGTCGGTTTTATTTTCTCTACTGCTTTTGCAATTTCATCCAAACTTATTCCCAAACATTCTGCTATCATTATAGCAGATAAAATATTTTCTATATAATGCTTGCCAAGAAGATTAGTTTTAAATTTATAGTTCTTATAATTAAACCCTACATAATCCTGACAAACTTTAATATCATTTACATTGTTCAAAGAAAAATATTTAACATTTTTAATTTTAAATTGTAATTTTCCATTTTGATTTTTTAATTTTTCATTTATTACCGCCAATCCGTTCTCTGGCAACGCCTCAATCAATTCAAACTTCGCTTTAACCGTATTCTCAATAGACCCAAATAAATCAATATGCTGTTCGTTAATTCCTGTTAAAATTCCAACTTCCGGTTTTACTATTTTACAAATTTCTGCGATTTCGCCAATTTTATAAGCGCCCATTTCACAGATAAAATAATCATATTTATCACTCACTTTATTTAAAACAGTATAAGCCACGCCGATATTCGTATTATTATTCCCTTCTGTTTTTACAACTTTATATTTCTGGTTCAATATCGCATATAGAAATTCTTTCGTGCTTGTCTTTCCGTAACTGCCCGTAATACCGATAACTTTTACTTTTTTCAATCCCTTCATTTTTTCGGTGGCTTTTTTTTTTATTATTCTTTTTTGGAAATTAAAAAATGGATTTGTTAACAAAATAATTGTAGCAATTAAAAAAGGAGTGATGAGATAAATAAATAGTAATAGTAGGATCAAGACCGCAGGTCTTGTCATTCCCGCGAATGCGGGAATCCAGTAAAATACAAAGAACGAAAAATAAAAGGTGGCTTCTATGAAAAATATTAGAATTATCTTAAAAGTCAACTTTGGTCTTTTTAAAATTCTATCTTTTATTTCTATTAAAATTTGGTAAAAAGTAAAAGTAAAAAATAAAAGCGTTAAATAAATAAGAATCATTAGTTCCATAGTCCCGAATGGCTGTGGAACCAAAATGCAAATAAAAAATAAAATCAAAACAAATAAATAATTAATATTTTTATAAATAATACTTTTCTCGTCTCTCAAATAAGATTTCATCCGATCTATCCGATATTCTTTCACCTGCCAAAGCCAAACACAAAACAAGCTATCACGGACAATTTTGATGAGAAATAATATTAATATTGTAATTAAAATAATTGACATTAATTTTATTTAATATATACTAAATTCGGAGGTTTTAAATTGGATGAACTTATAAAAAATACGATTTTTACTATTTTGGCGTTCCTGTTTTTAATTGGAGGAATACTAACATCGTTAATATTGCCAAATATGTTATTGTCATATCAACTTGGTACATTTGTAGTTATACCAATAATAGTAATAATAGCAGCAGCTTTGGCGCTGTATTTGCTAATATTGGCTAAAATTGACCCAGAGTCAATAGAAAATCCATTTACGTTTATATGAAGGAGCAGAACCTGCTTCTTCATTTTTTTATAAACTTTTCCACAATTTTCACAAACTTCTCAGCCTTCTGATATGGCAAACTATGATTAGCGTCATCAACCACAATTAACTTGGAATTCTCAATTTTCTCATTCATAATTTTTCCATCAGCTAAAGGCGTGGTTTTGTCTTCTTTTCCCCAAACTAATAAAGTGTGATTTTTTATTTTATCTAAATAATCTGTTAAGTCTTCATCTAAAACATTTTTCATTACTTCTTTCATCCTCGGGCTGGCTTGGTAATAATCTTTTTCCTTAGTAGCTTTGTATAATATTTTTTGCGCGTATTTTTCTAAATTATTAATTAACGGCAAAGAAAAAATTTTCTTTCCTATTTTTGCCAAAATAAAGAATATTTTCTGTTTTACGGTCAATTTACGCTTAATTCCCGCCGCTCCGGTTAAAATCAATTTATCAATTTTTTCAGGGCATTTCACAGCATATTTTATCGCAATTCTCCCGCCAAACGAATGACCGATTAAGACTAGTTTTTGTCGACAAGAAGATCGTTGGCTCCATTGTGGCGATAGCCCTGTGGAGCCTTCTTGCATTTTCTCTAATATATTTTTAACTAACTCAAATCCGCCTTTTCTACTTGTCTTTTTAATAAATTCATCCACAAACTCAACATAATCATCCAAATTCCAGTTTTCTTTCGGTTCGTCGCTTTTTCCAAATCCGGGAAGATCAAGGATGAATATTGAATATTGAGTATTGAGTATTGAGTATAATATTTTTATTAATTCTGTATATTTATCGCTTGACACTCCCCACCCATGCAACAAAACAATCGGGATTTTCCCATCGCCGATTGTTTTATAATTTATATTCAAACCATTGATTTGAATTTGTTTTTCAGAGATTTTGGTTTGGGGATTGTCCATATTAAATTAATAGCACACTGATAAACACAGACCAAAGGCACAAATGAACACTGATTATTTTAAATTTTTATCTGTGTTTGTCAGTGCCTTTAGTCAGTGTTCGTCTGTGTCGAATTATTCAATAACATCCTTTCCTATCCATTTCCTTAAAACCTCCGGCACGATAATGGTGCCGTTTTTTTGTTGGTAGTTTTCAAGAATGGCGATCAAAACTCGCAGATCAGCGCAACCGGTGTTATTTAAAGTATGGACAAATTTTTTCTTTCCATCCTTATCAGTAAACTTACAATTTAATCTCCGCGCTTGAAAATCAGTATCGTTAGAACAAGAATGCGTCTCGCGGTATTTATTTTGCCCCGGTATCCACGTTTCAATATCGTATTTTTTTGCGTTCGGCGCGCCGATATCGCCCGTGCACATATTTAAAACTTGATAATGCAAATTCAAAGACTGTAAAAATTCTTCCGCGTATTTTAATAATTCTTCATGCAAATTCCAAGATTCTTCCGGTTTACAAAAAATAAACATTTCAATTTTATTAAATTGATGCCCGCGCAAAATCCCTTTTATATCTTTGCCGTAAGTTCCAGCCTCCCTGCGAAAACAGCTTGAATAGCCCATATATTTTTTAGGTCCGTTTTCTAAATCCAAAACTTCATTCATATGGTAAGCCGCTAGTGGAACTTCCGCTGTTCCGACTAAAAATAAATTATCCTCATCAGCGTTAACATTGTAAATTTCATTTTTCTCCGCCGGAAAAAATCCTGTTCCATACATCGCCGGCTCTCTGACCAGCATTGGCACAATCATCGGTTCAAATCCTTTATTGGAATAAAATTCAAGAGCGTATTGCATTAGAGCAAATTCCAATCTTGCCAAGTCGCCTTTCAAATACCAAAATCTCGTCCCTGAAACCTTTGCGCCTCTTTTGGTGTCAATTAAATTTTTAACGCTTTCTATTTCAAAATGCTCTTTCGGCGAAAAATCAAACTTTGGTTTTTCTCCCCATTTTTTCACAACAACATTTCCCAATTCATCCGATCCGACTGGCACACTTTCATGAGTTATATTCGGTAGTTGTAGTGAAATATCTTTTAGTTTTTTCTCTAAATTTTTTAACCTTGGTTCCAACTCAGACAATTTTAATTTAACCTCTTTCATTTTCGAAATAATCTTTTTATCTTTACTTTGAGAAATAGTTTTATTTGCCTCATTCTGTTTTTTTCTTAAATTTTCCACTTCCTGTTGAAGTTCTCTTTTTTGCTCGTCTAAATCAAGAAAAGAATCTAAGTCAATTTTCATCCCTCTTTTTTTAATCTCTTCCTTTACAATATTCAGATTTTCTCTTATAAATTTTATATCTAACATAATTTTAGTTAATTTTTGTTAAATCACCATTTAAAACAATCGGTTGCATTGTTTTAATTTCGTCAGTGTAAATCATTTCTAGAATACCATTAAGTTAGTAATAATATCTGTGTTTATTTGCATTTTTAGTCAGTGCTCGTCTACGTGCTATTAAAAAATTTAATCTCTCAATTTAGACGATTTATATTTCTCTGAACAATAAGGCTTTAATTTTACAATCTTGGTTTTTTCCATGCCAAACTCTTTTAACTTCTCCCGTAAATTTTCTATAAATACTGTTTGATCATAACCCAGACAAATAATTTCCGGCTGATATTTTTTAATCACTTGATATTTATCTTTCAAGCTTCCAAGAATTACCTTATCTGCTAAATTGCTTTTTACTACAGCCCGCTGCCTATTAATTTCATTATTTTGTGAAAATCTTTTCTTGACTATTCCAACTGTTTTATCTCTGGCAATAACAACAATCAAATAATCTCCAAACTTTCTCGCTTGCTTCAAAAAACTTTCATGTCCCGGATGAAAAATGTCAAAAGTTCCAAATGTCATCACTTTAATTTTGTTGTACGATATCTGCTTTGTATTTGTAATTTTAGTTTGAGACATAAAAAATTATAATCCAATTTCTTCACTCATTTCCTGTAACGCTTTCAATCCAATTTCTAAAAACTTATCCAGACTTATTCCAATTTTTTCACATTCTTTAATTATTTCTCTATCGCAATTAGCCGCAAAACCCTTGCTTTTAAACTTCTTTTTTAGAGATTTGAGAGAAAGGCTGTCTAACTTTTTGTCGGGCTGTATAAGAGCAGAAGCAATGATCAATCCAGTTAAAGTTTCCGATGCGGCTAGAGCATATTGAATTTTCGTGGTTCTTTTCTTGCCTTCAAATTTTTTATTATCTACGCATCCATAACCATGCGAAACAATTGTTTCAATTAAAAAATCATTAGCTCCTTCGTTTTTTAATATCTTAATCGCTTTAACGCAATGTTCACCTGGATTATTTTTTGTCAACTCCCAATCTATATCATGAAGCAAGCCGACAATCCCCCATTTCTCCTCGTTTTCACCTAATTGCTTGGCGGTCTTTTTCATTATTGCCTTGCTTTCAATGCAATGAAGTTTTGTTATGGGATCTTTAATATATTTATCAAGAATTTTTTCAGCTTGCTTTGAATTAATTCCCAAATTATAATTTTCCACTTTGTTTTTTTCTGATTCATGATTTTTTACTTTTAGCTCTTTCGGCCGCATTAGCGGAAAAGTCTGGCACTCTCTAATCGGTCTATTCATTAGAAATGAAAATAGCCTTTCCGAAACACCAAATCCGGTTGTCGGGGGCATGCCAAATTCCAGCGCTTCTATAAAATCTTTATCCATCATCTGCGCTTCTTCATCGCCTGCCTCCCGTAATTTCATTTGCTCTTTAAATCTTTCCGTCTGATCAATTGGATCATTTAACTCGCTATAACCATTACCCATTTCCGAGCCGGCGATAATAGGCTGAAATCTTTGCGCTAATTCTGGATTATCCTCAAGTTTTTTCGCTAAAGGAGAAACAATAACGGGAATATTTACAAGAAATCCGGGGCCGGCAATTTTTCGACGGCAATATTTCCATAAATTGTCAATTCCTCTCGCTAAATTTAAATTTTTTTCATATTTAATTTTCAGTTCGCTTAATTTTTTTCTGATTTCATCTAAATCTGTCTTCAAGATATCTACTTCGGTAAATTTTTTAATTTCTTCCCGATAATCATAACGCTTCCATTCTTTCCCAAGATTGATTTTAAAGTCCTTAATTTGAAACTCCAAAGTTCCAAAAGTTTTTTCAGCGGCATAGCAATACATTTCTTTTACTAATTCCATCGCCATTTTATAATCGGCGTAGGCCCAGTAAAATTCTATCTGCGTATAATCCTGTAAATGCTCAGCATCCATTCCTTCGTTTCTAAAAATTCTTCCAATTTCAAAAGTCTTTTCAAATCCGGCAACCATCAATCTTTTCTGCCACAGTTCCCCCGCTGAGATTCGCAGATATACATCAATGTCTAAAGCGTTATGATGAGTAATAAATGGTTTCGCATCGGCTCCTCCGGGAGTATTTTCCAAAACAGGCGTTTCCACTTCTAAAAATCCTTTTGCAACCATAAACTCGCGCACTGAATTCCAGAAAATGCTTTTCTTAATAAATACTTTTTTTAGTTCCGAGTCAAATAAAATATCTAAATATCTTTTTCTGAGCCTTTCTTCTTCATCTTTTAAGCCATGCCGCTTTTCCGGAAGAGGAGACAACGACTTGGTTAAAATTTTGTAATTCTGGACTAATAAAGTTTTCTCGCCCTTCTTAGTAATAAATAAACTGCCTTTTGCTTGAATAAAATCTCCTAAATCAAAATTCTCCAAAAATTGATATTTTTTCTCTCCGAGCTCGTCTTTTTTTAAATAAACCTGTATTTTTCCGGAGCCGTCTTCAATATTAATAAAAGTTGATCCACCATGGCCGCGAATAGCCATAATTCTGCCTGCCAAAACAATCTCCTTTTCTGATTTAGAAAAATTATCAAAATTATCAAGAGCTTGTTTTATGGCATGCGTTTTTCCGCATTTCGCGGGATACGGATCTACGCTTGCTTCTCTAATTTTATTCAGCTTATCAAGCCGAGCTTGTTTTAGTTCATTTATCATTAGTTTGGTTAAATTTATTTTAAAAACCGCCTGAAAATGATATTTGCGGATATTTGTAAATGTCGTCCTTAAGCAACAACATTCTTTATAAATAATACTATTTTATTTAGAATTAGTCAAAAAAATACTCTGCTTTATTTTTCACAGAGTTATATTTGTAAATTTTTTGAACACATTAACTTTCCTTCTTCATTAATTTCAAAGGTGTTTTTCATAGCAAAACGATACCCTATAAACATAGGAAAACGAATCTTATGTATACAAGAATTACCATCTTTTACTTTTTCTACTATAGCAGTAGTAGAAGAAGAATTCTCTTCTTTTCCGACTACTGTGTATTTTCCCTCCGGTAATCTCGAGAGATCAATTGGATCGCTTTCTATATTTTTTATATTCTCATCTCCTTAAATTTTTATTTATAATCAAAAAATAATCAGACTATTCTATCTTAATAATTTTATATTCCACTTTTCCTTTTGGCGTTTCAACTTCAACTTTTTCACTAACCTTATGTCCTAAAAAAGATATAGCAAGGGGGGTTTCGTTTGAAATTTTTCCTTCGGAAGGATTTGCTTCATTTGATCCGACTATTGTATAAGTTCGCTTTTTCCCCTCGTTTTTTATTGTAATAGTAGAGCCAACACTAACTATATTAGAATTATGATCGTTGTCTATTGTCTGAGCGTTTTTAAGTGTTTCTTCCATTTCTGCGATTTTTCCTTCATTAAGCGCTTGCTGTTCTTTTGCTTCTGAATATTCCGCGTTCTCGCTCAAATCTCCTAATTCTTTTGCGGCTTGAATCCTTCTTGATATTTCTTGTCTTTTTTCTGTTTTAAGATAATTAAGCTCTTCTTTTAATTTTTTTAAACCTTCTTCTGTTATAAATTGCTTAACCATTTTTTTATTTTATCAATTAAAAAGGCCCCGAAATTATGCGGGCAAAATTATTAGCATTATAATATCACAATAAGATTATATGTCAATAGCCAAAATTTTAGCTAGAATTAAGCAAAGATAGTAATGGGTGATATATTTTGCTATTTAACGATTTAATATCTTGATTATCTTTTCAAACTCCTCCTCTGAAAAAAAGTCAATTGTAATTTTTCCTGAAGTGCCTCTTTTTTTAATTTGGACCTTTGTGCCGAGCTTTTGTTGGATTTTGTCTTCTAGATCTTGGATGTACGAATCGGTTTGTTTTATTATTTTTCTTTTATGAGTATGTATGGTAACTTCTCTAGCCTTATTCTCAGTACCTCTAACGGTAAGATTATTTTTTAAAATCAATTCATACAAAGCCCGTTGCTTTTCCGGATTTTTAAGTCCAATAATTGCTCTTGCGTGCCCTTCGGTTATTTTTTCTTCAATAATTCCCCGCTGAATTTCAACTGGCAGATCTAAAAGTCTTACTATATTTGCAATCGCAGACCTGCTCTTTCCCGTTTTTTTTGCGATTTCTTCCTGAGTTAAATTAAATTCAGTCTGAAGTTTTTTATATGCTTTTGCTTCTTCAATCGGGTTAAGATTATGCCTTTGGACATTCTCTATAAGAGCAAGTTCTAATTTTTCTTGATTTGTTGCTAATCGGACAATTGCCGGGATTTCCTTAATTCCTGCCAGTTTTGTGGCCTGAAGCCTTCTTTCACCAGCTATAAGCTCATATTTATTATTGCCTATTTTCGTAACAAGTATGGGCTGAATAACGCCATGCTCTTTTATTGATTCTGATAGTTCTTTTAAATTATCTTCGTCAAAATAATATCTTGGTTGATTTGGGTTAGGAGCAACATTTTCAATCGGAATTTTAACCACTTCATTAGAACTAGAAAACTTTTTCTTTTCTAACGGAGTATTATTTTCTTTATTTAATTTGTTTGGAATCAAAGAAGACAATCCTGTTCCTAAGCTTGTTTTTTTCATCATAAAATAAATTAGCTAAGATTTAAATTGATTGAAATTGAAAAAATTCTAAATTCCAGATTCCAGTTTTATCATTTCTCTCGCCAAATAATCATAAGCTCTTGCTCCCGCGCTATCAGGAGCATATTGCAAAATAGTTTTTCCGAAACTTGGAGCTTCGGCAAGTGCGACATTTCTTGGAATTACAGCATCAAAAACATATCCTGGGAAATGTCTTCTAACTTCTTTTTCAACTTGATGCGCAAGCTGGTTTCTTTTGTCATACATAGTCAGAACCGCGCCCATAACTTTCAGATCTTCTTTGAGATTTGTTTTAATTAAATCTATTGAATTTAACAATTGGCTTAATCCTTCCAAGGCATAATACTCGCATTGAATCGGAATAACAATTTTGTCCGCGGCAGCTAAGCTATTTACGGTTAATAGTCCTAAACTCGGCGGACAGTCAATTAAAATATAGTCATAATCATTTCTAATGTTTTTAATCGCATTATAGAATTTGAATTCTCTCTCTGTCGCTTCTACAAGCTCAACCGTTGCTCCCGCTAAATCTTGCGTTGCGGGAACAATATTATAGCCCAATAAAGATGTTTTTATAATAGCATCTTGAAGAAGTGTTTTTCCGGAAATAACATCATAAATATTCTTTTCTATATTTTCCGGCCTAAAGCCAAGTCCTGTCGTCGCGTTTGCTTGCGGGTCCATATCAATCAAAAGAACTTTTTTATCATGCGCGACCAAATAGGCCCCCAAATTTACAGCAGTTGTTGACTTTCCTACTCCCCCTTTTTGGTTTACTAAAGCAATTATCATATTTATATTATAATATATGCAGCTGTAATTGACAAATAGCATTAAATTGTTGTATTGTTAGATTGTTGGCGTATAACGTATAACGTGTAACCTGAGTGTGATAAAAATTGCATTACAGGTTATAAGTTACACGTTACATGTTATACGAATTCGCCGATGTGATGAAATTGGCAAACATGCACGACTCAAAATCGTGTGCCGCAAGGCTTGTGGGTTCGACTCCCACCATCGGCACTATTAAAATTGTAATCGTATAAAATTATAAAGGGTTCGCTCCTGTCATTCGACGGGGCGCCACGGGTTTATCCCTGTGGCGATTCCCTCCTCCGGCACATAAGAAAAAACAATTTATACTAGTATAAATTGTTTTTTGTTTGACATTTTTTATAAAAAGATTAGAGTGTAGATAAAGGTAATATAAGAATAGGAGGAATGTACTTTGACAGAAGCAGAAGAAGCAGAAGAAGCAGAAGAAGAAATAGTCTTTCACGAAATAGCCCAAGAGCTTATAAGCGCAATAAGTTTTAATGCGGGTAGTATTTCAGTTGCTCAAGAAGAAAAATTTGAGAAAATTTATGAGTTGATAAAAAAAGCTCCTATTATAATTACGACAGGAGCTGGAAGGTCTGGATTTATTGCTCAGTTTATTGTTCAACGTCTTTTTCATGCGTTGCAAATAGTTGGAAAGGCTTACTATATTGATGACACAACTAGACCAAGAATCTCTAAAGATTGTGCAGTAATAATGTTTACTGGTTCGGGAGAAACTAAAGGACAATTAAGTATTGCCAAAGCAGCAAAAGAGATAGGAGCAAAATTAATAGTAGTAACAACTTTTCCAGAAGAATCCACAATTGGAAAACTAGCTGATATTGTTATCGAAGTTCCAGGACGAAACACGGAGGAACCAGAAAATATTATGCCGTTGGGAACAAAATTTGAATTAACAGCACTTGTTTTATTTGAAGTGCTAAATGCATATATAATAAAAAAAGACAAAATTACTCCAGAAAAACTCAGAGAAATGCATCGTAATTTAGAATAAATAAAACCACCATCGGTGGTTCTTTTTTTGCTTAAAATCTTGTATTTTTTGGGGGGTGTGTTAGAGTTATAGAAGAAAGATAAGGATTTGAAGATTCGTTTGTTTATGAAATTAAAAGAGATAGTTTTGGAAAAAACTATATCTCCCCCTTTGGAAAAGGGGGCTGGGGGGATTTTCTCCTCGTACCTGATATAACAAAAATTCCAAATAAGTTTCTTCAAATAATAATTTATAAACAATGCTGAAATACAATAAAAAGCTAAAACCAATATCACATACGCTTAGAAAAAATATGACAGATGCTGAAATATTGTTATGGTTAAGAATAAAAGGAAAACAAATTAAAGAAACTCAATTTTACAGGCAAAAACCAATTGGCAACTATATTGCTGATTTCTACTGCTCAAAAGCAAAACTCATAATAGAAGTTGACGGAAGCCAACATTATGAAGAAAAAGGGATTGAAAAAGATGAAGTTAGAGATAAATATTTTGAAAGTTTGGGATTGAAAGTTTTGAGATTTACTAACATTGATGTTTTAAAAAATATAAATGGAGTTTTGGAAAGAATTTATGAGGAAGTTTGATTTGATGGTCTGTTTGCATGGAAAAGTGTTTATGTAATTTATTGTTTTGTGTGAAAATCCCCCCGACCCCCTTTTACAAAGGGGGAGTAAAACTTTTTCAAAGTTTTAAATTTATAAAAACGCAAAACGAAATTTAATAATTAAAAAAACCATGACAAAAAATCTAATCCAAAAAATTATAGACAAGATATTTAAACCAAGAGCTGTAATAGTGGCTGGACCAACTCATGTTCAATTAATACCTTTAAATAAAAAAGGAGAAAATGAAAAAATTCGTAAAATGATAATAGATTATTTAATCAATAAATATGGACAAAAAAAGGCAAAAGAAATTATTGAAAACAGTGATTGGACCGTAGATAATAAACTTATTCCAGATTGTTCTGCCATTTCAGTTGAAGCAAAAAATGAAAAATATTCTTGTTCTTTTTTATTTAATGGTAAAGAATTAGAAAAGTTATGAGATAATATTGATGAAAATTCAGATATTAGAAAAATTTTATATGGACAAAAATAAATTCAACTAAATATAATTCAAAACCTATGACAAAAAACCTAATCCAAAAAATTGAAAAATCACGAAATTCAAAAGTTATTATTTATGTAACCGGTGATCGTCAGCCGTTTGTGACGAAAGTGGCGGATGATATTATTCCAATTTTTGCGAAACATCTTGAAAAAATCGGGAAGCAAAATAAAATAAGTCTGTTTTTATACACAAGGGGCGGTGATATGATCACGCCTATTCGGTTGATCAAGTTGATGAGAAGCTATGCTGAGGAAATTGAAATGATTATCCCCTATCGCGCGCATAGTGCAGGGACATTGATCTCTATCGGCGCGGATAAAATTGTTATGGGACGATTGGGCGAGCTGAGTCCTGTTGATCCTTCAACAGGACATCCGTTTAATCCTGAAAATCCGGCGAACCAAAAACAGAAAATGGAGATCAGCGTGGAAGATCTGAATTCCTATTTTCTGCTGGCAAAAGAAAAAGCGGGAGTGAAAGATGAACAGATGGTTAATGTTTTTGAAGACCTTACCGCGAAAATTCATCCTTTATCTTTAGGCAACGCCTATCGCGCGACGAGAATGGCAAAGCAAATCACGGAAAAATTGCTGCTGATGCATTTTGATAAAATTGATGATAAAGAAAAAATTGCTAATATTGTCAAAGAGATCACAGGCGACATTTGTATTCATGGCTATCCTATTACAAGAGATGAAGCCGCGGATCTTGGATTAAATATGATCGAGCCGGATTCTGAACTTGAAAAAACAATGTGGGAATTATATGAAAATTACGCGGAAAAAATGGAATTAAAAAAGAAATTTGACCCGGTTGCGATTTTAGGCGGACAAGAAATGGCGACTTTTAAATATTATGGGGCGTTCATTGAAAGTGCCGATTTAACTGACGCTTTTGTATTTGACGGTAAAATTAGAAGAATTATAAAGGACAATAAGGCAAGTATTGATGTTAATGTGGAGTCATCGGCCTGGGAGAGTTTGTAAATTGGTATTTAGTATACAGTATACAGTATACAGTATATAGTATTTGGTATTGAGTATAAATTAAAAAGAAACTTTATTATTGATTCAAGTCTCTGACTTGAATCTTTTATTTCTTTTTGTTTTATATAAAGAAAGCTATATCAATGGTTTTGTCTATTGAAGTTGATTAGAAAAAATAGAGCTATAACCTCTTTCTGACGGTCGTCAGAAAGAGGTTATTAATAAAATTAGGTTGGATTTAATGCAAATTCACTGTGGAAGCGGGAATTGCTTTTTAAAACAGTTTCCAATGTTTTCCAAGTAAATAATATTTGTGAATTTTAGAAACGAAAAAACTGGTTGCAAACCAGTTCTCGCGGAAAATTATATCTTAGAATTCCATAAAATAAAAAACTGGACTTTTAATTTGAAGCCCGGTTTTTTATATCATTCATAATTTCAATTTGAGACATTCTTTTTATTATTTGAACTGTTGCCCAATTTTTTCTAATAATATTAACCGGAGCTCCTTTTAAAATCGGAATTATTTCATCGTTTATTTGCTCTTGGTCTTTAAGAATTTCTCTGCCATAAGTAACATAATCAATGCCTCCTGTAATATTTTTTCCTTCCTCAAAATGAGCATTAACAAATTCTTTGATTTCGTTATCAGTTAATTCTTTGATTTTCAATTTTATTTCATCTGTGCTATTATTTAAAAATCCTGAACTGTCTTCGAGTATTTTATATAAAACTGAAACTGCCGTAACAATTTCCACTTCTTTCCCGCTAATATTTTTCATCATTTGCTCCATTTCTTCTGGTGTTTTTGGTTTTCTAAGCCAAGCATGCGAAGGTTTTATGTCGTTCTCAATATTTGGATTTGGATCGTGCAAACTTTCTTGATTTTCATTTTCAACAAAAACGCCTGTATCTATAGCGATTATATCTTGTGAGGAGTTTAACTTTTTTGAGGCAAGATAAGCCTTTTTTCCAGCAATATATTCAATAACATCTTTTCCTGATGGATCCTCCTCATAACAGAAAAACATTTCGCCAGAATCCAACTCCTCGTCATATTCAGGATCAATAGAATCTATATCCTTAAAAAAATTCTTAATAGTTTCTATCTTTTGTTGATTTAATGTTGAAAGCGTTACATTGTTTTGTGAGATAATTGTATTTTCATAATTTTCAGTAATCTCTCCTTTTATAATACTTTTCTCCATTTCATCTAGTTTCATTCTGTCAAGATAAGCAGAGTAAATATAATCAGAATCTATTAAACTATTAATATGGGCATCCCTTTCTTCTAAATAATCTTTTAGAAATTTTTTTTTCTCTTCTTTTATCTTTAAAAATTCGTCTTCATTTAATATTTCAGGAAATGGATTTATTTCCAGATTTTCTTTTTTCTTATTAATTTCTTCTTCTAAAATTTCAGAACTCATATCTTCTCTGATAAATTTTTCCATATTTTTAGATTAAAAATGTGATAATTATTATAGCCAACAAAATTCTATAACCTACAAAAATATTATAACCCCTATTCTCTAAATACCTCAACATATATTTAATTGCCAAATAACCGCTGATTGCAGAAACTAAGACACCGAGAAGAATATTTATATTTAATCCGCTTTCCAGTAAACTCGGAAATTCTTTAATTCCCGCGCCGAGAATTATTGGAGTAGATAACAAGAAAGAAAATTTAGCCGCGGATGTTCTTTGCATTCCAAGAAGAAGCGCTAATGTAATTGTAATTCCACTTCGGGATATTCCCGGAACAATCGCTAACGCTTGAAATAAGCCGATTAGAATTCCCATTTTCAAAGTCAGATTAGCTAAGTCTGTTTTTTTTGCGCCGATTTTATCAGAATAAAATAATAAAATAGCGCCAAAAAATAAAGTCGCAGAAATTATTAAAGGATTTCTAAAAACAGTTTCAGCGTAATTGTTCAGCAATAATCCCGCTACAACTCCCGGAATTGTGGCGATGATAATTATGAATAATAAATCTTTTTTTAAGTATTCAGTATTTAGTATTGAGTATTTGGTATCAAGTGACGATTGTTTTATATTTTGTATTTTTCCGCCCGAGGCGGACCAGTCTTGGGCTGGGAAATTTGATATTGACTTGAAATTTGAAGTTTGAAATTTGATATTTAAAACCTTATTTATCAAATAGGATTTACTAAGTATATCCTTCCAGTCTTTCCAAAAATAAATAACCACTGCAATCAGCGTTCCCCAATGCAGAGCGACATCAAAAGCAAGTCCCTGATCTTGCCAGCCAAAAACATGAGGAATTAAAACCAAATGTCCCGAGCTTGATATCGGCAGAAATTCGGTGATGCCTTGAATAATGCCTAAAATTATTGACTGGATGATTTCCATTGTAGATTTGAAAATTTAAATAAAAAGAAAAGCGACCAAAGACCAGTTACTGAAAAGGCGCAAAACCAAAAAGTGGAACCAGCCAAGAATAATGATATGAAAAACATAATCCAAGCAATCAGCATCTTTCCAGTTGTTAAAGACATTTCATAAAATATGACATACTTCAAAAAGCCGTTATTATCTCCGCCGGCGCTGTAAATAAATGTATAAAGCGGGTATATTACTCCTGTTTTTGACCCTTTTGAAAATATATCTATTAGTAAAATACTGAGCCAATTTAACGCGAATGGTCTTAGAAACCATGAAACAGAAAGCAAAATTACGCTATAATTCAACAGTTTTCTTTTCTCTTTTCTTTCTAAGATATCCACAAGCTTGCCGACATAAAGAGCTATAACTGAAACCAAAATTACAATAATACTTGCTAATATTCCCATTAAATAAAACTTTTTAATTACCAAAAAAATAAAAATAGACCAAATTGTCATTGAAATAAGCTCTTCGCCATATCCGAAATAGGCCAAAGAATCTTTTCTTTTGTAACAGCCATACGGTTTCACGAATCTTCTAACTGCTTTTCTATAAGAAAATTTATGGGGAATAAATTTTTCCTTTGTTGTAAAAAGCGGCACTATAGAAATTAAGCTAACAATTGAGATAATAACAAAGAGAACTTCAAATCCAAACTTTGTTAAAATTATTCCTCCAATAATAGGACCGATGATCATTGCAATTGTTGAAATAAACGACAGAGCGCTTAATTCCCTTCCTTTGTAGCCGGACTTGCTATAATGGGCAAAATCGGTATGATATGACGGCCAAAACAGTAACTTATATCCTGTTGAAAGCAATGGCGCTAAAAAAATTAGCCACCATAAATTCGGAATTTGTGACAAGACCAGAAAGTAAAATATAGCGAAAGGCACACTATAAAATATGCAATGCTCAAAACCATATTTTGCCGCGGCTTTAGCTCCAAACGGAACAAGAAAAAAATAAAGAGTATAAGCAACGGCATAATATAAAAGAACTATTGACAATGAGCCATATAATTTATAAATATAGACCGGCTCAAAAATCGCTATCATAGAAAACGCGAAATTTTTTATTGCTACTGATACATACAATTCAGATATCTCGCGCCTTAAATTGTGTTTTAAATAATGGTTTGTAAAAAAATTAGGCATTGTGATTGGAATTATGAATTATGAATCAGGAATTATGAGCTATCTTGGGTCATAAAATGTTTTAAAAATTGTCATCCTTGTTTCAGGACGACAGGAAGTAAGAAAGTTAAAAGTTGATAAACTTTCCAAAAAACTCTTTTATCTTATCTTTACCGACAATTCCCGTTCTTATTATTTTAGGAGCGGGCGTTGTTAAATCTATGATCGTTGAAGCTATTGGATTTTTTATATTTCCGGCATTTATAAATAAATCAGGGTTCGGCTTGCCATTTTTAAATTTTTCAACTATTTCAGATGGCTTTAATAAATTTTTCTCTCCTGAAATATTCGCGCTTGTCGCGGTTATTGGAAAATCTATTTTTTTCATAAGCGCTGAAATAAATTCATTGTCTGGAATTCTTATAGCTATAGTTTCTCCGTTTCCAGTAAGAACATAAGGAATAATATCTTTTTTTCTCAAAACAACAGTTATAGGTCCTGGCCAAATTCTTTCAAGTATTTTTTCTACTTTTGAATCTATGCACGCAATCTTTCTTGCCATTTTTATATCTTTTACAATAACTGAAATTGGTTTATTTCTATCCTGTTTTTTTATTTTCTGAACTTTCAAAATCGCGTTTTCATCAAAAGCATTTGCTCCAAATCCATATAAAGTATCTGTTGGATAGATAATAACTCCGCCACTCCGTAAAATTCCAGCGACAGCATTTAACACTTTTTCTATTTGATTTTTATTATTTAGATCTAATTTTATCTGTTTCATATAAGTTTAATCTACCATAAACGACTAACTTTATCAATAAAAAGATTAGAATATGGAAATCCTATAATAAGATAAAATAAAAAAGGAGTTCAACTCCGAAGCTTCGGAGTTGAACTCCTTTTTTATTTTATCTTATTACTGTTCCAATAAACTTATTTCCATCCAAGTAATTTTCAAAATTTTTTAATTTCTTTCCGTTTAAAATTGCGACTTCAATTCCCATTCTTTCCGCCTCGCGACTGGCGATTGGATCAAATGGCTTATTCATTCTTGGTTCCCATTTATTACCGACAATTTTTCTAAAATCTTTCCAACTTATCTTTTTGATTGGTTTGGCGTTTTTAAATTTTTTTGGATCTTTGTCATAAGCAAAATCAATATTAGATAAATTTGCCACTTTTTTTATGCCATAAGTTTTTGCAAGATAAACCGCGTCATAATCCGTTGACCAGCCTGGCTTATATCCCGCGCCGATTAAAATCGGTTTTTTTGTTGATATTTTTTCGTGCGGATTTATATTTATCTCCTTACAAGCCAAATCTCCAAATAATATTTTTATTAACTGCGCGTTGCATCTTGAAGCGTGAATTCCGATCCAATCCAGCTCTTCATTGCTTATTTTTCTAACTTTTTTTGCCGCTTCGTTATACTTTCTGTTTAATCCCCCGCCTCCGCAAATAATTATAAATTTACTGCCATTTTTTACTTTTTTTAAAATTAATTCTCTGAATTTTTTTATAAATCTATAATCAACTTCATTCGGAACAATTAAAGATCCGCCGAGAGATAAAATATAAAAACCATTTTTCTTTTTTGCCATAAATAAAATTTTATTTATAAAAAACTAAATTAGAAACTTGCATTAAAACTCCACAATCCTGGCGGGACTATGGAGCCATCAAAAATATTAGAATGTTAAAATGTTAGCATAACTCTCTTATATTAATCTTGGATAATTTTCTCTTATTGCGTCTTTAATTTCTTTTGGCTTCAAGATTCCAAATTCCGTAATAAATCCTGTTATAAATTTTGAAGGAATGATATCAAAAGCTAAATTCATAATATTAACGCCTATTGGAGCTTCCGGCCAAATTTCTTTAAATGATCTTGTTTCAATCGGTATGTCTATAAAATCATTAAAGCCCCTTTTAGTTTTTAAAAGACTCGTAACTATATAAACAGGTATTTTTTCATGAAATGCTGATAATGACATGCCATATCCTCCTGTTTTGTTTATAGCTGAACCGTTTAATGATATTGAATCAGCTCCAATTAAAACTAGATCAATATCTAAATCTCTACCGCTTTTATTGCTTATAATAAAAGGAGCCGTGCTGTCCAAACACATAGTTACGCTTATGCCGACATCAGCCATCCTTCTTGCTGTTATTCTCCCCTGAAGAACTGGTCTTGTTTCTATATTAAATACTTTAAAATCTGTATTTCTATTGTCTGCTTTTTCCAGGATGCTTCTTACACCAGAAGAATAGCAGTGAGTAAAAATATTAAGCGCCCTTGTTTTTTTTGTCATCGATTCAATAAGTCTTGTTCCATTTTCTATGAATTTTTTCTCATTTTCTTCTATGACATTATTCAGCTTAGTTGTTATTTCTTTCATTACTTTTTTACAATCTTCCAAATCTTTTACTTTTGGATCCTGAAGGTCAAAAATAATAAAGCCTATTATATTTTGCGCCATTGATTCAACAGGCTGAGCTATAGCCAGTTTTTTCGCGATATTTTTGATATTTCTTATGAACTCTTCCTTGTCTTTTGACTGTTTGGTAATTTCATCTTCGTATTTTATTAAAGCGCCAATTATAGTTCTTGCTATGTTCGTTGCTCCCTGAATTCTAAAAGTTTGTATTTCTTCAAAAATATCATTAATTTCTCTGTTCATTTTTTTTAAATCAAATTGATAAAAATTATTTTCTAAGCCCTATATAACTTATTCTATCAGAAATAGATCCTTTAATCAAATCTAAAAATACTTTTTCTATATCGTCAATTCCGATATTTCTTCCGCCGATGCCAAAAACATAATTATATAAATCCGGCTTTTTGTTTAAATTATACAAAGCAGACCGCACTTCTGTAAAAATAGGGCTGTAGTTTCCATAGGATGTTGATCTGTCTAAAACTGCCACGCTTTTAGCGTTTGCGAGAGCTTTTAAAATTTCCTCGTTTGGAAATGGCCTAACAACTCTTATTTTTAGAAGTCCGACTTTTTTGCCTTTTTTTCTGAGCTCATCAATCGCCATTTTTGCCGTTCCGCATGTTGAACTTAGGGACACTATTATATAATCTGCGTCGTTGGTTTTATATTTTTCAATAAAGTTATACTTTCTTCCGGTAAGATTATAAAATTCTTTATCAACTTGTTTTATGATTTTTTTACTGTTTTCCAGCGCTTCTGCTTGCTGATATTTATGCTCAAAAAAATAATCAAACAAATCAAGCGGTCCGATTGATACCGGTTTTTTTATATCAAGCAATGGATAATTCGGATTATATTTTCCAACGAATTTTTTAACTGTTTTATCATCCAATATCTTTACATTTTGAACGCTATGAGATGTTATAAATCCATCCTGCATTACCATCGCTGGCGTGAGGACATTTTTGTTCTCGGCTACTTTAAGAGCTATTAACATATTATCATAAGCTTCTTGCGCGTTTTCGCTGTATATCTGAATCCATCCGGCATCGCGCAAAAACATTGAATCAGTATGGTCGCAATGAATATTTATTGGCGCCGACAACGCCCTGTTCGCAATAGCCATTACGATTGGAAGCCTTGAACCTGACGCGATATAAACAATTTCCGCCATTAAAGCAAGGCCTTGTGATGCTGTAGCAGTCATCGCTCTTGCTCCCGCAGCTGAAGCACCGACTACGGCACTAAGCGCGCTGTGTTCTGATTCAACATCTATTAATTCAGTATCAACTTTTCCATCCGCTACAAATTGCGCGAAAGTTTCAATGATTGGAGTCTGCGGAGTTATCGGATAAGCCGCCACAACATCCGGATTTATTTGTTTCATAGCTACCGCTACTGCTTGGCCGCCAGATAACGCCTTGTATTCATGTTTTTTTTTCATTGCCATTGGCATATAAATTGAATTTAGAATTTAGAATCTTGAATATTGAGCAGAAACAAAATAAGAAAGTTAAATCGTCTTTTGTTTATTCAAAATTCAAAATTCAAGATTCCAAATTCACTGTTTTATTATTTCATCAAAAACTTCCAAATACATCGCTGAACTCCAAAGCTGGGCCTCACAACCTGAAGATGTTTGTTTTTCCGCGGAACTTACTTCACTATGGTGCCCGGCTATTCCGTTATAGAGAATTTCATTAGTGCTGGCTTCCATAATTCCATTTATATAAGAAGAATATTTATGCGGATCTAGCTTATATAAAACAAGCGCGGCTAAATTATTTATCCAATACCAGCTGTTCCCGTTATGATAGCTCGCACTGTTTTCTCCCGTATCGTTTGGAATAAATTCATTGCTTGTTATGTTCACTGACGATATGCCTCCCCAATCAAGATAAAGTTTTGTCAGAATTTTATCAAAACATTCTTCCCATTCCTGCTTTGTAAGAAACTCAGGATGCAAATAAGCTGCTAAGAAAACATTCGGCCTTATGGTTTTATCTTCAGGGCTGTCTATTAATATTTTATCTGTATAAAATTTTGCGCGAATCTCGCTTTCTAACCCTTTTTTTAAAATTTCATATTGATCGTTTCCGGTAAATTTATGCAGTAGATTATACATATTATACCTGCAAAATTGTATTTCAATTCGATTACCGTCTCTTTCTAGGCTGTCCATCCATGTTTCGTTTTTAAAATTTATAGCTAGATCGTTTCTAGTTCTTTCTTTCAGCAAACTTGCAATTGCTTTCTCAAATCCAGCAACTATATCCATTTTGAAATCTTCTTCAAGCTTATATTTTTCAGACAATTTAATTATTCTATTAGACAGCCAGCCAAGCGCGTCAGCGCTTTGCACTTCCATTTCTTCAACTTTATAAAATCTGTTTTTTGGAATTTGACCATTGTTCATTATTGCCTCAAGCTGGGATAAAATTATTTTTTTAGCCAAATCTTTGTTTATTTTATATATTTGCAATAAAGATATCGCCTCATCTCTGTGCCAAAACTGAAAAAACCATGGCAACCCCGCGTAAGCTCCATGCTTGCCGTCATTTTCCACTGTCATAGTATATATGGAATTTTGCGCGCATAGATACGCCATTTTTATTTCTTCATCCGTTATTGTCGGAATTCGCAATCTCTTATAAATGTTTTTTTCCTCTTGCTTATTAAATTTTTCAAAATTTTCAAAAACTGTTTTAACCTCTTTGATGGCATCTTGCTTGTTTTTTGATACCGAAAATACCGCTTTTTCAAATTCAATTTCTATTGCTTTATAAACAAATCTGTCCCATGGATATGAATCTCGCTCGCAGTCTTTTTGATAATATTTAGAAAAAAATTCTCCAATTTTTTTATATTTATCTTGGTCTG
This sequence comes from Candidatus Parcubacteria bacterium, assembly GCA_023132875.1. Classification (GTDB taxonomy): domain Bacteria; phylum Patescibacteriota; class Minisyncoccia; order JAHIHE01; family JAGLIN01; genus JAGLXN01. Next base: position 11,462 of record JAGLXN010000017.1, on the reverse strand, counting down.
TTTTTACAGCCAGATATAGCGTGAATTCTTTCTTGTCGCCAAAGCCATCTTCGCTCCAATCTCTCTTTTTTGTAAATTTTATCAATGTGTAATCTTTTTTTATTTCTATTTCATAAAATCTTCCCATTTTTCTTGAGTCGTATGGATGTCTAATATCTAAAATAATTTCTGCTTTAACTTTTTTGTTAGCCTCTAAGCAAATAGAATTATATCCGTTGGGCAAGAAATATTTTTCTATTATTCCACTTTCATATGTTTTTTCAACTTCAAAAAAATTGTTTTTTATTTCATCAAGTTTTCCTTTATCTAAAATATTGATTTGATCAATAATCTTATAGATTTCAAGCTCATATTTATAATTTTTTCCACTTGCGTAAAAAAATCCCTGATATCGAGATTCTTTCTCGTCGGTCATATAAAAATAATTTCCCAAATCATTTCCTAAAACCAGCCCCGTTCCATTAACAGCCTTTTTTATAATTTTCGTATTTTTATATTGGTGCGTTATTTGCATATTATTTCCCCGAATTAAGAAGTTCTATTTTTAGTTATCTTCGCGTAAATATTCCTGCCTGTCGGCAGACAAGAGTTTTATTAATGTTTCCTGTAATAAACGCTAATTGAACTAATATTCACACTAAACGAACGAATTATAAGAGCTTCGTGATTTAAAGTTATTTATAATCTTCCCTTTCATTATATACCTGTTCAATGTTTTCAGAATCTTCCATCATTTTATTCCTTAAGTCATTTAATTGTTGATTTTTTTGTTCAATTTCATCCAGATCTTTTTTTGCTTCTTCGTAAATTGCCTTGTTTTCTTTTATGTCATTTTCTCTTGAAAAGAAAGTATTATCGCTATAAATAAATAAAACAACAATAATCACAACCGCGATCAACAGTCCGATCAACGCAAATCCATCTTGTTGTTTTTGAAAATTAGGCATTTTAAAAATTATTTACATAATTAAATCCTTTTTATTTTAATAGATATTTTGAAAAAAGCTTTTATAAAAAACTATTTCCTATAAAACTCTGCCGCGTTTTCGGGGGATGTTATTATGACATATGACTCAGTTGCTAATTCAAATCCGGCCCATTTATTCAGTCTTGGCGTAATTTCAAAATGAAAATGCAAATCTTTGCCTCGGGGAGAATAGTGCAAATAAAAATTATAAGGCGCGTTTATTTCTCCAAGCTTGGATAATATTTTTTTGAAAACTCGCGCCAAGCTTTCAAATTCTGAGTTATTCAATTCAGTTATATTCCTATAATGCTTTTTTGGAAAAATCCATGCTTCAAAATTAAATCGCGGTGCGAAAGGAGCGAATGCCGCAAAATTGTCATCAGAATATATATGGCGCTTGCTCTTCTCTTCTTTTTTTATTATATCACAATAAGGGCATTTTTTATATTTTTTTAAAGCTTCAATTTTTTCCTGCACTAATCTGGGGATGATCGTTGTCGCGACTATTTGAGTATGAGTATGGACTATAGATGTCCCCGCCTCTCCCCCGCTGTTTTTGAAGATTTGAACATATTTTATGCCTTTTTTCTTTTGAAGATCTTTCATTCTAAGAGAATAAGCCAGAAGAACATTTTTTATCTCATTTTCATTCAAATCCGCGAGCTGTTTTTTATGATCAGGGGCTTCAGCTATAACTTCGTGATACCCAAAAGCTCCTCCGCTAGTCCAATATTTATTAGAAGTTGAGGTTTTATTTTTAGATTTTTCATCAACAGCTGGAAATTTATTTGGGAACCATCGCACTTTCCATTTTTTATTATCTCCTATCCTTCCGATTTCAAGAGGAGTTAAATTTTCATTTCCAGGGCAGAAAAAACATACTGAACTTCTATCAATATCCTTATTTTTTTTAAATTGTTTAGCTCTTTTTCCTCTATCTGCCGCTATATAGCTCCAACGATCTAAAATATAATCTTTTCTAATTTCAATCATATTGTTTTGAATTTATTGAAGTATTTATGCGTTATACTTTTTTAATCTGTCTTCAACGGCTTTGATTGTTGGTTTTAGAGTTTTTGTTTTAGCTAATTTATTTGCCAAAGCACTGTCTTCTAAAGCTTCTTTTATCCATGCGGCAAAATCATTCTTCTCTTTATTAACATGATAGCTAAAAGTCTCCTTGCTCATTATTAGCAAAGACTCTTTTAAATCCTTTAGATTTTTTAAAACAGGACCGTTATTAATCCAAAAACAAGACTCATCTTTGGCGTTAATAAGATTCAGTTTTTCTTTTGTTTTTTTGTTCATTTTTTTTGTCTCCTTTTATTATTAGTTAATTTTATTAGATAATTAATGGTTATTTAAACAAGGGACTATCTAACTATTTTGTTTTTTCCAGCCTAAATCTAAAATCATTTAAAACATTCATAAAACTTATAAATGCTTCGTATGGCGATTCGTACGGACTGAAATATTTGTGTACATCTCCGTCGTTGAACCATTTAGTGCACATATAATAAAAATGGTCGCTGGTTTGCATTTTACGCCAATCCTCTATAAGTTTTTTATCATTAGAGTCTAGAACATCTTCTTCAAGTTCATAAAGTTTTTTTAGAGACGATTTTTGCATTGAATTGCCAGTCCAGGCGCTTAAGTCCCGTTCAGTGTCTGCCCACGTTAAAATATTATGAATATCAAGTTCATCCATAGATTCATAAGAGGAAATAAGTTCAGACGGAGTTTTAAAATTATTATCAGGATGCTTTAATATTTCTTCAGGCAAAACTTTTAAAAAATTAAAAATGCCGCTGTCTTCCCACTGATGTTCTCCAAATGTTTCATAATCCATAAAAAGATTTATAGTATGTCCATTGCCATTAATAGAATTAACCCAGTGGCAAAATTTTTCGGCGTATAAAGGAAATTCTTCCCAGCCACTATTTGAAAATCTAAATGCGATATCATCAGAAAGCTTGTAATTTTTCAAGAGCAATTTTATTTTTTCCGTTCCCTTCGGTTTGTACAAAAAATTTGGAGATCTATGCTCTAAATAATGCTCCCATCCCTCAGCCAATATCCCGTCATATCCTAATTTTTCAACAAGATATGCCAGTTCATTATTGTAGGCAAGTTCTGTGTTCCTAAAAACTCTTGGCTCGAAATCAAAAAGTTCTTTTATTTTTTTTCTGTGCAATTTAACTTGTTTAATAAATTCATCATCGGAATAAAAAAATGATAAAGAGTGGTGATATGTTTCATCAAGAATTTCCACATTGCCTGTTTTTACCAGTTTTTTAAACGACTCAAGCGCTTCGGGCGCGTATTGTTCCATTTGCTCTAAGGCAGTTCCCGAAAAAGAATAACTTATTTTAAATTCAGGATAACGATGTATCAGATCAAGTAAAATTTTGTTTGTCGGCAAGTAGCATTTTTTAGCCACCTTTTCCATTACTGTTTTGCTTCCTTTTTCTTTTAAATTTTCATCGTCAAAATAATTATGGTCTTGCCCAATATCAAAAACAGAATATTTTTTTATCCTATATGGCTGATGAACTTGAAAATAAAAACAGATTGAAGGCACGGTTTTCAAATTAAAAAGTAAAGTTGTTTTTCTATTTTTTTTATGATTTCAGTGAAAGATATGAGAAATAAAACACGACTTAATCTCAAATATCAAAATCCAAATACCAAACCAATATTCAATAACAAATATCAAACGCTAAATTATTTCCTTTTCTTTTTAGAACTGTTAATACTGGAAGAAAATATTAGAGTTAATTCCTGAGCTTCTTTCCATAATTTTCTTGATTCTTCTTTTAATTCAGAGACTGCGGTAGCAACCATTCTCAACCAGTGTTTTGTTTCTTTTGCTTCTTTCTTGCATATCCCCATTTTATGTTCAAAATCTTTTTTTGATTCAGCTCCGTCTGCTTCACAGTAATTAGCGCCGACGCTAGTTCCTGCTTTAATTAGTTGAGTTATTATAGGAATAGTTATCGTATTTTTTGGTATTTTTTTGGCAAATTTAATAATATTTTCACCAAATTCAGCAGTTCTTTCTTCTAAATCAAAATTATTATTTTTATTGTTTGACATTTTAAATTTGATATCGAATTGATATTTGATATTTGGAATTTGATATTTTATTCTAAATTTCAAAATCTTTTTATAGCACAAAGATTTTTATTATTCAATAACTGACCGTATATCCCAATAATCTTCTCTGCCGCCTTATCCCATGTGAATTTATCAATCTCTGACAATCCATTGCTGGAAAGACATTCTCCCAGCTCATCATGGTCTATGACAGACAAAATTTTGTTTGTCATTTCATTTACATCCCAAAAATCAGCTTTAAGGCAGTGATTTAGAATTTCGCTTACACCGGATTGTTTTGAAATAAGTACTGGCGTTCCGCTTGCGATTGCTTCTAGCGTTGTAATTCCAAATGGCTCTGAAACAGAAGGCATAACATATAAATCCGCCATTTTGTATATTCTTTTCAGCCGCTCCCCTCTTAGAAATCCGGTAAATAATACTTTGTCAGCAATACCTAAATCGGCGGCCTGTTCTATAATTTGCTGATCCATATCTCCCGAACCTGAAATTATAAAAATGACATTTTTATTTTTTTCCAAAACTTTTTTAGCGGCGCAAAGAAAATAATCAGGACCTTTGTGAAGCGTCAATCTTCCAAGAAATAAAACTATTTTATTATTACCAAAATTAAAATGCTTTTTAAAATTTAAGCTATCAGAAAATCCGTTTTTATATACACCATTATGAACAATTTCAATCTTATTGTTATTAATGCCATAACTTTTTAAAATCTTATTTTTTGTAAAATCGCTTACCGCTATGACTTTATCTGCTTTTTGAAGCCCTTCTTTTTCTATTGAAAAAACTTGCGGATTTGCGCCGTGTCCGCCGCTTCTATCTAATTCTGTTGAATGGATATGCGATACAAGCGGCTTTCCGGAAATTTTCTGCGCCTCTATTCCCGGCAAAAATGTCATCCAGTCGTGAGTGTGAATTATATCATGCTCAACTTCTTTGGCGATTTTTTTTGCAATTTGCGAATATCTACAAACTTCTTTTACTAAGCCGTTGCAATAGTTATCCGCTAAATTTTTTTCGTCTAACGATAAAAACCTCTTTCTATAATGCTGAGGAGTCATATATGAAATAAGAAGAGAATCTACTTCTTTTATTTTTATTTTTGGCAGTTTGGCGGAAATCACATTTAAAAATTCTTCTGGAATTTTTTGATTTTGAGGAAGAATAAAATTTATTTCAGCTCCTTTTTCTGACAAAGATTTAGTAATTCCATAACAAGCGGTTCCGAGTCCGCCGCTATTAAAAGGAGGAAATTCCCAGCCAAACATAAGGATTTTCATGTTTGTTTTATAGATTTTTAATTTTTAATAATTTACTTTGAATTTAATAATATTATAACACAAATTCATATAATATAAAACCGTGCCATTATTTTATGTCATCTTAATTTTTCAACAGTACTTCGCATATCCTCCTCAAATTTCTTTCTTGAAAACTTTTCCGCATGCCGTTTTATTTTTTTAGAATTATAACTATTATAATTATTTTTTATTCTTTTGATCCCGTCTGCTAAAATTTCAGGAATTGGATCGTCAAAAAATTCTCCTGTTACGCCCTCAATTATTGTTTCTATTGATCCTCCTTTTCTGAAAGCTAAAACAGGCTTGCCAAAAGACATCGCTTCAATGGGAGTTATGCCAAAATCATCTTCTCCCGGAAAAATAAAGGCATAACAGTTTTGATAATATTGGCCAAGCTTTTCCTCTGGTTGAAATCCCAAGAATTTAATATTTTTTTCCGCTATCTTTTCCAGCCTTTTTCTGTCTTGTCCGCCGCCTATTATTATAAGGGGCAGTTCAAGCTTATTGAAAGCTTCAATAGCTATATCAATTTTTTTATAAGGACTTAGCCTAGAAACTATTAGAAAGTAATCATTTTTCCGCCCAAGGCGGACCAGCCCTGGGCTGGGACTTTTGACTTTATGAACTTTTAACTTGCCTGTAAAGGCAGGCGGATAAACTATTATACTTTCTCTGCCATAAAATTTTTTAATTTTATCAGCTGTATTTTTGGAGTTGGAGATAAAATAATCAACTCTTTCAGAAGCCGATTTATCCCACATTCTTAAATAATGCAAAAGCGGTATGATCAATGCTCTTTTAAGTCCTTTTATTTTATTTTCGCTTAAATAATCATAATGCCAATCCCAAAGAAATCTTGTCGGGGCATGACAATAACAAATATGAACAGTTTTTGGTTTTGTGATTATTCCTTTCGCGAAAGAGCTTGAGCTGGAAATAACAATGTCGAAATCTCTCAAATCAAAAGTTTCCGCCGCAGTCGGCATTAATGGCAGTAAATATTTCTTTCTTTTTCTTATAAATTTCGGAAGTTTATTTAAAAACGATGTTCTTATTTTTGCTTTCGGAAGATACCTTTGCATTTTTTCTTTATCATAGAGTAAAGTATAAATTGGCGCCTTTGGATATAAATTATGCAAAGACAATAAAACCCTCTCGGCTCCTCCGAAGTAAGTCAAAAAATCATGAACTATGGCTATCTTTGGTTTTTTGTGATTTGGTGTTGACATATTTAGTTTTAACAGAAATTGAAATTATTCTACCTTTCTTTTTTTATTTATTCTCTTTTCTCACTTTGTTGGCTCCAGTCTCCTGACTGGAGCCAACGAGATTTAACAATTTAACAATGTAGCAATGTGTCTAATGTTTCTTTTACACACTTTTTCCAACTAAATCTCTTCACATTCTCAAATCCTTTCCTATCCATCTCTTTTTTTAAATTATCATCACTAAAAATTCTATTTATCGCCTCGGCAATTTCTTCAATATTATTTGGATCAACCAATAAAGCCGCATCACCTGCTATTTCTGGTAGAGAAGAAGTATTTGAGCAAATTACCGGAACGCCATAACTCATCGCTTCCAGAACCGGAAGGCCAAATCCTTCATAAAATGAGGGCAGAATAGATAAATCAGCTTTTTTATATAACTCATCCTTTTCTTTTTCTGTAACATAATTTTTCAAAATAATATCTTTACTAAATGGCGATTCTTGAATTGCTTTTTTTATTTCTTCAAAACCAAATCCTTCTTTGCCGGCAAGAATCAGCGTGTAACGTGCAACATGTAAAGTGTAACGTTTTTTGAACAGTTCAAATGCTTTAATTAAGTTCACCAAATTCTTTCTCTTTTCTAATCTCCCAATAAATAAAATATTAAATTTGTGATTTTCTTGATTCTTGATTCTTGATTCTTGATTCATTATTCTTGTTCCGTGATATACCACTTTCACTTTATCAGATTCAACACCATAAAATCTAATCAAATCTTTCTTTGTGCTTTCTGACGGCACTATAATTTTACTTGACCATTTAACAGAAATTAACGTATTAAGTTCTAAGAAAAATTTTTCTTTCAATGAATAACTTTCAGGATAATGCTTAAATTCCAAACCATGTATTGTGACAATAGTGTTTTTTGGATGAATAATTGGAATAGAATATGAAGGAACAAACAGCGTGTCAACTGTATTTTTTTTCATTTCTAAAGACAATCCGAACTGTGTCCATAATTTATTATAACATATTTTTTTTACAATAAAATTTTTAGGCAAATCAAAATCAATTTTGGAATTATTTTTTACATATAAAAAAATCTGATAAGGAGATATGTCTATCTTTGTCAGATTCTTTATAAGTTGGTATGAATATTCTTCTGTGCCAGTCTTTTTTTCTATAAATGCCCTTGAAGCATCAATGCCAATTTTCATATTAGAATATTGAATTTAGAATTTAGAATTTAGAATATTCAAAATTAATAGCTTGCTGATTCTAAATTCTAAATTCTGATTTTATTTTTTAGAGATAATGCTTCTTTTATACATATCAAGATTATCTAAAACTGATCCTGTTCCCTTAACAACGCATAATAATGGATCATCAGCAACATAACAAGGAACTCCAGTAGATTGAGAGAGCAGTTTATCAAGATTTTTAAGAAGCGCTCCTCCTCCGCTTAATACCATTCCCCTGTCAATCACATCGGAAGAAAGTTCGGGGGGCGTTTCTTGAAGAACATTTTTAACTGTTCTTATTATTTCTCCAAGCTCATCTTGTATAGCTTCTGTGATTTCGTTAGAACTTATTTTTATGGTTTTTGGCAAGCCTGAAACTATATCTCTTCCTCGGACTTCCATAAAATCCTTCTCCCCTTCCTCTATAATTGCATTGCCAATTTTGATTTTTATTTCTTCAGCGTTTCTTTCTCCTATGGCTACGCTGTGCTTCTTTCTTATATATTCTGAAATAGCTTGATCAAGTTTGTCTCCTCCAACCCTTACCGAAGAAAAAGAAACAACCCCTCCTAAAGATATAACGGCAACTTCTGAGGTTCCTCCGCCAATATCAATTATCATATTGCCAAAAGGCGTATTTATCGGTATGCCTGCTCCTATTGCGGCAAGGATTGGCTCTTTAACAACATAGGCGTTTTTAGCTCCAGCTTGTATGGTTGCGTCAATAACAGCCCTTCTTTCTGTTGAGGTAATTCCAGCAGGAACAGAAATAATAATTTCTGGTTTTGAAAATCTTATTTTTCCGCTAACCTTATTTATAAAATATCTTATCATTGCCTCTGTAACCTTATAATCAGCGATTACGCCATCCTTTACTGGTCGGCTTGCGCAAATGCTTTCAGGGGTTTTTCCTAGCATTTCTTTTGCATCATTTCCAACAGCTAAGATTTTGTTATCTATTATAGAAACAGCAACAACGGATGGTTCATTTATTACCACCCCTTTTTGAGGTATAAAAACCAAAATATTAGCAGTACCCAAATCTATCCCTATTTTTTTTATAAACATGGTATTATTTATCTTAGTATTTTATAAAACATCTAGGCTTCTTTTATTCTATCTCATTTGCCTAAATTGTCAATTTTACTAATATTTGTTAAAATATTAGTATGTTAAAATATTAGTATGTTAAGATGTTAGATAAAAAATTCAAAATCTATTTATATTTTTGTGTATTTATATTCTTTTTTTTATTGGGAATTGTGCTATTTTATAGTTTTGGATATAAATATAACATTGAAGAAAAAAAGACCATACAAATAGGAGCGATAATAATAAAAACATATCCAGAGAAAGTGGATATATATAAAAATGATTTTTTATATAAAAACAATAAAACTATAGCAAATTTATTTAGTGATTTTGTCAAAATTGATAATTTAAAAATCGGAAGATATAATATTAAAATGAAAAAAGAAGGATATTTTAATTGGGAGAAAAACATTAACGTAAAAGGAGGAACCGTAACAGAATTAAAAAATGTCGTTTTATTGAAAAAAAATTATAACAAAAATATTATATTAAGTAAAATAGGAATAAATCCAGACGAGAATAATATTTGGGTAAATAATAAAAAAAATAAGATAGCATATAAGAAAGAAAACGTGGAAATATTGAGTCTGGCTATTTTTAACTTTGACAAAAATGAGGAGAAAATAATTGCTGATTTTAATAAAGCTCCATTCAATCGAATACAAAAAGGGTATAGTCTTGATAATGTTATTTTTTCTGAAGATGACACAAAAATAATATTAAAGATCGCAGCGACAAATAAAACTATCTGGTATTTGGTGGATATGGAGAATAAAAATAGAATATATGACTTAACCGCCGTCTTGAAAGAGAATAAAGAAATTAAGAACGGGTGGAATTTTTTCTTTGGCAAATCATTGTTTTATATAAAGAATAATATATTGTATAAATTCGATTATTCTAAAATGTTTTCTGAAAAAATATTAGAAGATGTGAATAGTTTTTTGATCCAGAACGATCATATATATTTTTTTAACTCAAATGATAATGAATTACATTGTATCGATATAAATAATTTAGCTGATATAAGAGACATAGCCGCCATGCCAGAAGATTTTAATTCTAAGTTATTAGCCAAAATAATTAGAACCAATAAAAATACTTATTTGATCTTGTCTTCTTTCGGTAAATTATATTTCATAAATAATAGGAATAAGGCAAGTCTTATAAATTCTTCAGTTAAAAAAGCTAATTTTTATTATAACGATGAAAGGATTATCTATAATAATGATCATGAAATTTGGATATATTATATAAAAGAAAAGATTTCACAGCCGTCAAAAAAAGAATTTACAAATGAGCTTATTACGCGATTCAGCGGGAATATTAGTAATATATTTTTATATAAAGGCGAAGAACATTTATTCTATAAAGAAGGAGATGTTTTCAAGTTTTCAGAGATAGACGACAGGGATAAAAGAAATATATTTGAAATTATGAAAATTGATAACGATAACATTTTTTATTTAAAAGATATTAATTCGCTATATTACATAGAAAATAACAGATTGATTCAAATTGACTTAAAAGAGGAATAGACTACTGTGTTGTTGTATCTGTTAGCTCCATTTTCCTGAATGGAGCTCTGTGTGCAAATAATAATTTATACATATTCACAAAAGGCTCCAGTCTGGAGACTGGAGCCAATAATTAAAAAAGACTTTAATAAGTCTTTTTTTTGTTTTACTTCAAAAAATCTCCGGCGACGACCTACTCTTCCGGTCCCGTACGGGACAAGTACCATCGGCGCTGGCAGTCTTAACTTCTGAGTTCGGGATGGGATCAGGTGGGACCCCGCCGCTAAAATCACCAGAGAATTTTTGAAGTAAAAGAATTAAGTCTATAAAGTCGCTTACTTTTGACTTTATGGACTTTATAAACTTTTGACTATTTTCGTTTTTGGAAATTGAATAAAAAGAGAAAATTTTATGCTATTCTTTTGATTTTTCTCTGAACCCAAATTGGTATCGCTTCGGAAAAACTGAAGCATTTATTACATTTTGGACAAGTATAATAATCTCCTTGTTTATATTTGTCATCTAATTCTGTCCAACATTCTGGACAGCCCCAAGTGCCTACTGATATTACAATATCATCTCTTTTATTTATAAATTTTCTCATCTCCTTTTTTATTTTAGGAACATCTCCCTTTATTCAATCCCCAAAAGAAAATTATCAACGAACAAATTGAGTTCATAAAGTAGAAAGTAGAAAGTTTATAAAGTCAAAATTACTTTCAACTTTATAAACTTTACAAACTTTCAACTCATTTGTCAACCATTAATTGCTAGTTAATCGTAAATTGCATTTTTAAATAAATTCAAAAACACAATTACATTAAATAAATATTGACCTATTAGTAGTGCTTGGCTGAACACATTACTGTGCTTACACCTGCACCCTATCAACCTGATCATCTATCAGGGGTCTTGATGATACCTAATCTTGAAGTGGGCTTCGCGCTTATATGCTTTCAGCGCTTATCCCTTCCAAACATAGCTACCCAGCAATGCTCCTGGCGGAACAACTGGTA
>JAGLXN010000016.1 GCA_023132875.1 Candidatus Parcubacteria bacterium | reverse complement strand
ACTCCCCTTTTCCAGTTTTAAAAAATCTCCGTAAAACTTCCGCCTGTTTTGGATTAGACAATTCTTTTAATTCTTTTTTTAACTGGATCAGAGAATTTGTCTCGCGTTTCATTGTATTATTGAATATAAATTAGATTTCTAGCCCTATTCATTCTTATCAAACCATCTTCGGAAAAGATCAAAAAGATTTTGATACCATTTTCGCGGCCGTGGTTTTTCTAAAGACTTTTTCACTTCAACTATCACACTATTTTCGACGTTAATCAAATTTCCTTCTAATTCTCCAACGGCCGTAACTGTAATCACATAGTTTCCTATTTTTGTTCCTCTCACCATCCAGGAAACTTTCTTGCTTTTTTTGCCGCGAATAGCGCCTATTTTTTGAACCGAGTTTTTCTTGAGAAGAATCAACTCATCGGACAAAACTATTTCATTGGAAAAGAAAATCTCTCCTTTGGCATTTTCAATTTTCTCTTCTCCTTTATTAGTTACCTTAGCTGTTACTTTAAAGACCTTATTTATTTCTACCTCTGCCGGAGCTGAAACATCAACCTCTAAAGGATTGATCGTTACCCAAGCCCTTAAGCTCTATTTTTCCAAGATTAACTCCCACCCCGACACGAGCAAAAGTAAATAAAGGAACAAGTAGGAGTACTGCCAGAGAAAGAACGATGATTTTTTTCATATTTTTAGATTATTGATTAAATTATTTTAGAACCTCCTTACTTCTGTCATCCCAGAATTTTTTCTGAAGCGATAGAGTAAGAAAAAATATCTGGGATCCAGTCTGTTTCGTTTTATTAAAATTATCATCTAAACTGTTTTTAACGCGGGAACTAGTTTGCAACCAGTTTTATAATGTTTTGAAATTTCAGATTATTTGCTTATTTGAGTTTTTGTTGATTATTTAAGTTTAGCGTAAAATGGGAAACATTTGGAACGGGTTACAAACCCGCTCCCGCGATTGTTTTTTATAAAATTATACAAAAAATATTGTTTATTGAGACTTACTGGATTCCAGACAAATTTTTCCTCCGCCTGCAAGCGGATACGAAATTTTCTGGAATGACAGCAAACACGTAATTAAATTAAGGAGCAGTGGCAACAATGGTCACTGTTGAACTGTATTGATTAGAAGAATCGGCGACAGCCGGCATAGTTATCCGCAAATGAAGATTTCGGGTCTCTGCCTGAGGAACATTGCTGTCTAAAGGATAAGGATTATCGGCTATTAAAAACTCGCTCCAATCTGCTCCATTTTCAGAATATTCCCAAATCACCTGATCTCCTATAACCCAGTCATTCACTCCGTCGGAAAAATCCGTGCTTCTAACTTTTAAATCAGCCGGTCCGGTATCCACGCTTATTGTCTGAATATCACCAGAATCATTTGTTTTCATTGCTCCTAAAGCCACGGTCCCAAATTCAACTAATCCATCGCTAGTTATACTGATAGAAACAGCAGGGCTTAAACTGTCTAAAGCTGCTTTGGCGTCAATTCTTGGAAAAGTTAAACCAGTCGCGCTATCATAAATATTTATGCCTGTATTTTTTAAAACATTTTTCAACTGATCAGGAGTTAAACCGGGATAAGCCTCTAATAATAAAGCAGCTGCTCCGGCAGTGTGTGGCGCCGCCATTGATGTTCCGCAATAGCCAACTGTTCCACCGCCAAGACTTGATGAAGTTGTCCTGCACCCGGGAGCAAGTAAATCCAGAATTTCGTCTCTATTTGTAAAACAAACCATCTTATCGGCGCTAGTTGTTTGGTCCTGACAAGTTGGCAACCATTTTTGCTTGCCAATATCCGCATCATAAACCGCGCCTATAGAAACAGCCGCCGAAGCGCAAGCCGGATACGAAATGCCATTCAAATGGCCTTCATTTCCAGAAGCGACAAAAGTGATAATGTCAAGACTTTTAGCCAGCGCTATCGCGTTAGCGGTAAGATAACCATCGCACTGGGTCGTAGGATCATTGTTTTCTGACCCCTCGCCTATGCTCATATTTATTATTGAAATATTATAGGTGTCTTTATTGTTTATGCACCAATCAATACTGGCAGCGATATCAGAAAACCAGCCGCTTCCCGCTGAATCTAAAACCTTTGCCGCCACTATATTCGTTCCGGGAGCAACGCCTTTATATGTTGAATTTTGCGAGGCAATTATTCCAGCAACATGAGTCCCGTGTCCGTCATCATCCATTGGATCATCATCTTCATTAACAAAATCATAGCCGCCGATAATTTGACCGCAATTAGTCCATTCAGAAACCACACCGTTTAAAACCTGATTAATAACAAATCCGTTATCCTGAATGGAAAAATCCGTTACCAGATGAATTTTGATGGTATCGCCGGGAATGGAAACACTCCAGATATCGTTATAAATTCCGGCATCCCGCCCGAATTCCTGCAACAAATTTCCTGAAGCATCTTCTATGTAAAGAAAATCGTAACTTTTTTCTAAATTAATAGAACTAAAATGCACAGCTATATTAGTAAATCCAGATCCGGTTATTGTCCATGTATAATCGTAATTATTTGGATATGGATGCGGGGATTCAAGAGAACGAGATTCAACGTCTCCGGTTATGCTTATCCCGCAGCTTGAATCGCCTAGATCGGAATGAGTATAATCAACACCGCTGTCAATTACACAAACGGTTTCCCCATTTCCCGTATAGCCGGAAGTCCAAACATCGTCAGCATTGATCAAGGGAACGCTTTCTGAAAGAGCGGCATGCGCTCTCTTGTCTAAATGGACTATTTCCACATCGGGATGGTTTTCTAGCTTTTTGATTCCATTCTTTGTTACCAAACCGGAAAAGGCGTTGATTGCTTTATATTTATTTTTTAGCTTGAAATCCGGTTTAGACAAAGCAAGCAACACCTTATCCTGTTTTTCTTTTATTTTTTCTTTTTTAAGAATGAGTTCTTCTTTGCTCAATTTTTGCGCGGTAGCTATTAAATCTTCCTTTAGAATCACTACTACTCTTACCTTCTCTTTTAGAATTAATTCTTCGTGAATCTTAGATTCAATTTTGGGTTTAGAAGGTGCCGCCAGTGCGTGGGATATTGAATTGAAAGACTCGTTATTTTTAAAAGATGTTGTTTTCACATTTAACGGCGATTTGGCAATTTTGATTTGGCTCACCGCGAAACTGACCGTTAACACGATCAAAGCCAATATTAAAATTTTAGAAATTTTCGGCATATAAAAAATTATTTTTTGATGATTACAAAATGGAATTTATTAGGAATGTCATTCTGAACTTGTTTCAGAATCTATTGTTTATTACACTGATTTATATCCAATTCAATAAACCTACTCTTTCGTTTTTAACTTAATCTAAAGGTTTTAAGATTTGTAGGTTCATTTATTTGTAAAAGATAGAAGATTTTGAAATAAATTCAGAATGACAACCCCCCCGCCCGCCAAAAGCGAGCGGGGGTAATTGGTGTTGGAAAATATAGTTAACTCTATTTTCTTTAAGATGCTATGGCAATAACAGTAACTGAAGTACTATGTTGACTTGTATCATTACCAGTTTCGGTTGGGGTACTTAATTTCAATTTAAAGTATTCGCTTGATCCTGCTGAAACATCTTCGGCTAGAGACTCGGTTGTTTTAGTCAGGTTATTTGCAGCTGCAGGTGATGAACAACCGGAATCGTTACCACAATCAAGAAACTTATGATTGTAATCATATGTACCTGGCGATCCATCAACAATAGTCCATGTTATAGATGTTCCTGTAGCATCATCGCCTCTAATTGTAAAATCTTCATCCACATTTCCACTATTCGTTGCTGCGATAATTGGATCGGAGCTGGGCGTTGTGGGTATGTTGTCGGTGCTAGGAACATCAACAAAACCATATCCTACTGAAGGTGGCGACACACCTATACTTACCAGCTTAGGTGTAACTGTACACTCAACCTCATTACCCGCCTCCACTCCTACTCCCACCGCTACACCAACTACGGCTAAAATGCAGAGAGTTGCGACAAATTGCTTTGTTATAAATTGTTTTTTCATAATTTTAAGTTTTAATCTGATTAAATTTAATCATTTAAACTTCTAGCTTTTTCGACTTTGTCCTGTTGGAAATATCCCCTTATTAATCACATTTTTTGACTTTTAGGATCCCCAACAGGCAAAAGCTATATCTATAAAAAGTCTAACATCTTTCTTTGTAAAAAACAATGGCAGACAGCGAAAATTCCAAAAAACAAAACCCCGTGTCAAACAGGGTTTTGTGAATGAGGTTTCTTAATAACAGAAACTACAAAAGCAAATCGTCGGTAAAGTTATCTTCTATAACAGGACTCTGTCTTCGTTTTAAGTAGGGAGGAATATTTTTCTTAGCGTAATCAAAAGCTTCTTCCACAACTACATCTTCTCCCAGTGTAGCATTATTATTATCATCAATACCATGATCATATTTATCCGCTAAACCCTTTAGCGTTCCCTCGTTAACAAAATAACGGCTAAACATCCCTTCTCCAAATTCCCCGTATGAATATACATAAGAATATTGGGTTTCTTTAGATGACATAACAACAACCCGATTACTATAAACCTCGCCACTCTCGTTATAAGCCACATCGTTCATTCCCCCGGCAAGACAAGTGTCAAATATAAAAATAATTCTTTCAGTATTAAAACCATCAAACCAATCTCTTAATTCTCCGTCCCAGATAAAATCTACATCACTGCCGTCATGAACAACAATTCCTTCATCTATAATTTCATCATCGCCATCATTAACTATTCCACTTGCTCCGTGTCCGCTGAAAAAGAAAATCACCTCATCATTATTGCTTAGTACTCTATTATTTTTTATATCCATTATAGCATTATAAATATTTCCACGGGTAGGCTTTTTATAATTGATCCCATCAATGGTACCGCCCATATCTCTAAACCAATAAATATTATCTGAGAGATATCCATAATTTTCAATAAGCGCTGTCACCATATTATAAGAATCGCCGTCTGAAGCGCAAATATCATCAGCTCCACCCGGATAATCACAGATTCCGATCACCACCGCGTATTTATTCGCTCCTTCAACTAACGGCGCGCTTAAAACTCCGGTTGCCGCTCCTTCGTCTTTATTTTTATCTTTTCCAGAAAGAGACGGCTTGCCTTTTGTTTCTTTAACCGCCAAAGTAGCAGGCATTTTCTTTGCTATTTTAATATTAGCGGCGCGTATAGGGCGAGATAAATCACTTTTATTGTTTTGGTTTGCGTCATTATTTGTTGAATTTGATTTCATTGCCGCCACAACAGGCATAGCCAAAACACAGCAAAAAACAATCGCAAGATATAATATCTTTTTCATATTTTTTATTAATGTTATTCAATTATTTAAATAATTTTCAAAAACCTCGACCTTTACTTTATTATAAATTGCCAAAACAGAAAGTCAAACTCCGAAATAATAAAACCTCAAAAAATCGAGGTTTTCAGAATTTAAATTATAGTACACTACTGTATGACGAATTTGAACCCTTTATTAATGGATATTAAAAAATGGGACAGAGGGATAAAAGAGTTAGATAAGTCAATTATAACCTAACTTTCTGTTTATATATGTATTTTTGATTACATATTATTAAATAAAAAGAGTAGCAAGAAATAAACTTCTAAACTACTCACTTAAATTGAATTTTCAAAAATTTCTTTTAATTTTAGAGATTCTTCACCGGCTTCTATAATATGCATACCAGCCACAAGAAAACTACCATGTCCTCCACAATCAGACAATAACTCAGAAATCCTTTGAAATATCGGACCGCGATCATCTGCATCTGGAGAAATAACAAACATAGCCCATTCAGTAGTTTTTGCCATTTCTTTGCAATATCTTTTTATCTCCAAGATTCCAATCAAGTCTTTATGTAGAACTTGAGACCTTATCGCTTTAAGCGCTTCAGTCTGTTCTTTCTTGTGTTCTCTTTTTTCTCCTTCTGTCGAAAATATTTTTTTCGTTATTACAGTGATAGATGGAAATACTATTACATTCATATCTTTTTCCTCCTTACAACAATAATCTATTGTTATTGTTTATGTAACTTAACATATTTTAACTTTTACGTCAATAGTCGATCCTACACCTAAACACAACTTGATCGAAAAGGAATTTATTTTAATTCTAAGATATAAAAATAACCCTTTTAAAGGGTTATCTGGCACGTACACTACTGTATGACAAATTTGAACCCCTTAATAATTGAAATAAAGAAGTGGCATTTGGGGATAAAGGAATTAGATAAGTTAATTTCAGTTTAGATAAGGTTTATTTTGGTAAAACAAATGAAATTATCCTTGACGGTCTTTTTTGAAATCGGACAAATAAAAAGTTGATCCGAGCATAATATACTGAATCAACTGTAAATAGCTTTTTTCAAGTGCTAATTAACTTTTCGTCTTTCTGTCGTCTTCTCTTTCCTTTGGTCTCCTTGTATACTTGCTTAGCATGTAGGGACTGGCTTCAAGCTTATTCGTTACACCTCAATGTTTGAACGGATATTTTCAAACGTATTGGAAATTGCCCGGATATCATCTATTTTAACACCAATACTATCGCCTGCAGGATGTTTTTGAAATTCTAAAGTGCCCTCAAGCTTGTTTATACCGATCCAATCACTTTTATGACTTAGTTCGCTGGCGATTCCTATTTGGTCACCTGTAAGAGTTTTGATCCGGACGCAATCACCTTTTCTCAATGTCTTAATCCTTTTAAACTCATCACGAGGAATGACAACTCTCTTCTCCACACCCACCCTTTGGAAATATAAAGATGAGCGACTACCACCCCAACAAATCAAAATTTCTCCTCTTTTGATAGTTGTAGTTGAATTTTTTGGTATCTCTGTGAATCCACCAGGATTATATATTCCTGTAATTTCGACATTAATGTCTTCCATTACAAGTATATCTCCCCCCATATCACGGCAAGGATCTGGAACTTTCAAATATTTCATAATTTTACCTCCGCTTTGTTCAAAATCAGCTGTCACTTCTTTTATGAAGACACTAATTTCAACTTTCCAGCTTAACATATGTGTATGTATTTGTCAATACCAGTTTCCTACATTCTAATCTCAAGTGCAATTTCATCAAAGGGGTTTGATTTTAATTTTAAGATATAAAAAATAACCCTTTAAATAAAGGATTATTAAATTTGTACACCCTAGCATTGAGAGTTCAAATCCCTTGTTAGTTGATATTAAGAAATGGGATGTGGGGATAAGGGAGTTAGATAAGCTTATTAATATATAATAAACAAAATAAAAGGTGAAAAGACTTTACTCTTAACGCCATCTTAGTCCTTTTCCTTAAACAGCAAACAAATAGACCATATTCTACCTCTAGATAAGATTACATACCTCTTTGGAACTAATAATGCTACCCCTCCGTTCCATTCTATGAAATCCCATTTCTGCACTTCTTTATGATTCCCAAGAAATTTCAATAGGCCGAGAGAAACCCCTTCAATACTCGGGCGATTTCTTTTAATCTTCTCAATACTGGTACCCTTAAAAACAAGAATCACATGAGGCACTTTACTGTTTTTCAAAAAAATGTTTTCTTTTCCTTCTGCGCAGACAACCCGTGTACTCAATCTTTATCCCTCCGCTTTTTTTATTATCTACCCAATTTTTAGATAGAACTAAACAGTATAGTTTAAAATAATAAATATGTCAAACAACCTTGATACATGAGGTTTAATTTGAACATCAGAATATAAAAATAACCCTTTATTTAAAAGGTTATCAAGCACGTACACTTCTGTATTGAAAATTGGAACCCTTTGATTATAGAATTAAAGCGATGGCAGAGAATTATTCCTGTTATAATTCAAAAAGTGTTAAAATTTTAAATTGACTAAAAGATAAAATTTATATATACTAATTCATATAATATAGTATTTATTAAAATTTGAAATAATTTATATGGAAAATTGGAAACTAACATGGACAAAACTAACCAAACTTAATGAAGATTCTATTAAATCATTATTAGATAATTTACCTGGTGTATATAGGCTTTCTTATTACAAGAAAGAGGATGAAAACTATTATGTTTTTTATATTGGTCAATCAAAAGATATAAGGAAACGTTTTTTAGAACATCTGTCTGAAAACGAGGAGAATGTCTGTATAAAAAATTTTTTAACTACTAAAAAATGTTTTTTTAGATATGCTAAAATTACGAAAGATTATATAAGAGACGCTGCAGAATGTCAAATGTATAAACACTATGTGCCGCCTTGTAATAGCATAGAGCCCGAAGGAAGAAATGACGTAAGGGTTAATTTACAATAATTATGACACTAACTATTTGTACGATTGCGAAAGATGGAATTGTGCTTGCTTCTGATAGTAGGGCAAGTTCTTTTTTAACTAGTAACGACACAGTAAAAAAGATATTTAAGCTAAATGATTATAATGCTGTAGGTATTGCAGGAGACGGTCCATTAGCAATGCACTTTTTTGATACGATCTCTGACGATTTAAATTTTCATAATGGGATATCTGTATTAGCAGAGCAAATGCGCTCTTTAGGAAAAAAACGTTTTGATAATTTTTTTTCACATCTACTTCCAAAAGATCGCCCATCATTAAGCATTCTTCTTGCTGGTTATATGCTAAATAAAAAACCTGAAATCTATACTCAGAATAGTAATGATAATTTCGTTCCACGAAAAAGCCCTACGGGATTTGAATGCATAGGAATACCAATCATTGCAAATTATTTGCTTAATCGTTTATATGATCCAGAGATTACGATAAAACACGCTGCGGAACTCGCTACTTTTTGTATTAAGGAAACAAGTTCACAAGATAATCGTGTCGGTGGACCAACACAATTAGCTTCTTTATCCGATACAAAACAATATGCAGAATTTTCACAAGATGAAATAAACAAGATAGAAAATAAATGTGATCAATTTCGCCTTTTGCAAAAGGGCAACTTTTATCCCGAGGATATAACAAGCGGAGCTATAAATTCTCAAGATGCAACCCCAACATAAATTTATCAAAAAATTATTAATGGCATTAATCTGAACAAATATTAGATTATCTATTGTAATACAAGACGTTTTTTAATTATAATAGAATTTATATAAACTTAAAAATATATGAGCAAAGAAAAATCGTTTGGAATTGGTTGTTTTCACTTTGGAATACAAAAAAAGCCTCCTTTTCAATTCAAAGGCTCTGAATACATAGAAGAATTAAAAAATGATCTATCAAAAATTCCGAGTTTAAATAACTTGAAAATAAAAACTGATAGAATATTTAAATCTTACAGCGAAGAAATTACTGAGGCTTTGCCTAATTTAGAAAGCGATGAAGGTTGTTTTCCTCATGCCCTATCTTTTATTTTAGAGTTCGAACTTTTTATACCATTTCGTATTCAAAAGGAAATAGTGGAAGAAAGAAAATTAATTAATACTTTTAGCGAAAATTTCAAAGTAAAAATTTTACATGGATATTATTTGCCAGTCGCAATAATCGAAATTAAGAATCCAACAAGAATGCCAGATCCTTCCATGGCGGTCAGAATAGTTCGGGAATTTCTTGAAAAAGAATTGAAAAATAACGCAGAATATATTCGCTTTGAATGTATAGGACCTAGTCCTTTTCACTTAGATTGTAGCCTTAAACCTCAAAAATCAAAATTAGAAGATACATGGATATTTAACCCAATAAAAAAATCAAGAATAGGATATGATGAGTTGATAATAAATTATAATGAGAATATATTAAAAAACAGTGATGAAGCTTTAAAATATTTGATTTTACCGCTAATGATTGAGTTTTCATTTTTTTACATGTGTATACAAACCAGAAATTCTAAAATGCGTCTTTGGGAATTAATACAAGATGACTTAGAAAAATTAATTCTAATACAAAAATCATCAGGAATCAAAGGATTCTTTAAAAAGTTATTGAAAAGATCAGCACTAATCGAAAGTTTGATTACAGATGTAACTATGTTTGAAGCGGAAAATATCTACGATAAAATTGCTATTCAAAATAGCTACAATCAGATTTATTCTTCAGAAAATGAGATTTTATTTAAAACATTCATTGATAGAGAATTGGATGAAAAAAATGTCTATCCAACTACACAGACAGTGAATTTAATTACTTTTTTTGAAAGTAAACGAATTAAAAATTTAGAGTTAATTATAGCTATATTTGCTGCAATGCTGGGTGGCGCAATTGGTGCGTTATTAATAATATAATACAGTCTTAAATTATATTTTATCTTAAACTATTAAAAAGGATTACTATGAACCGTAGGGGAATCAAGAGATTGTTCCCTCGAAATAAGCAAAGGTATGCTGAAACTTTGAAATTTCACAAAACAATCAAATCGAAAAAGACTTTGAAAATGGGAGTGATCCTCTTTTTTTATAAGTTAAAAAATATTCTGCTACCATCCAAACCATACTAAGCCGATAACTTGCAATTATTGGTTTTTGTTATTTATATAATGTGTTGAACAATTATTAATTTGATTGTATAATAAGGTTGTAATGAGAAAAATCTATTTTCTTATATTAACATTTTAATAATTAACTCTAAATAAATGATGTCATTAAATACTGTACAATCAATGCCTATAAATTATTTATGGTATAGATTAAGTAAAATATTTATTAAAATAGCTATTGTATCTTTATTATTTTCTTTAGGTGAAGAAAGTTTTTTTGATTTTTTTATTCCACTTTCTCTTTTATTTTCTCCTTATTTATTATATATTTTTCTGAATTACAAAAACTTTAGTTTTCAAGTTAATGACGAGAACATAGAAATAAAATCTGGTATTGTTTCCAAAAATTCAAAAACAATACCTTTTCATTCGGTACAAAATATAAATTTAAAAACTGGTCCAGTCCAGAGATTATTTGGTTTAGCTAGTGTACGTATTTGGACATCTTCACAATCGCAATTGCAATCTAGCAATAAAAAAATAGAAAGTAATCCTGACGGAGCCTTATTTCTTAACAATATAGATGCAGAACAACTACAAGAGATAATGACCAAAAAAAATAGATTGAACTGAAATCACTAGTAAAAAAATAGATAAAAAATAATCCCTTAAATTAGGGATTATTTAGCATGTACACCCTAGCATTGAGAGTTCAAACCCCTTGTTAGTGGATATTAAGAAATGGGATAAGGGAATTAAGGAGTTACATAAGCTTGCTACAGTTTAATTATTCAGATTCTCCAAAATCAAAAAACACTTGGTGTTCATAAACACCAAGTGCCAAAAACTTCAATTATTTCTTATCTATTTTCTTGTTCAACTGTTCGATCTTATTTTTCAAGTCAGTAATTTCTTTTCTTGTCGGAATTTCTGTTTTTCCCAAAATGTTTTTAATTGTTTTCTCCGTATTCTTCTCTATAGTATTTTTTTCTTTTTCCACGCCCTTCATTAGATCACTGACAAATTTCTTGCCCTCATTCTGAGTAAGATCTCCCTGTTTAACCAAATCCTTCACTAAACTCTCAGCACTTTTCTTTGTTAAAGACACTGTTCCTAGGGTTGTTAGAATCATTTTTTTAAAAAAACCAGCCATATTACCACCCCCTTTCTTTTTTATTTATTAATTAATTTATAATCCACCTCGTCTAATAATGGAAATAACCAGCCACAATCCCAAAACTGCAGCGATTAAATAACCGAAAATCCCAAGAGCCGGATAATCAAAAATAAAAGGACCTTTATCTGATAAAATAATAAATGAAGAACCGATTATTAAGGCTGAAATGATCATACTGAAAGATAAACGATTACTGGCACGATCTATTTCTAAAATTAATTTTTCCAAACCCTTATGCTGAAAACTAATAGTAAGCTTTCCTTTTCTTAGATTTCTAATTAAATACGAAAATTCATTCGGAAAAGTTTTCATAGAGTTAAAAAGTTCTTCTGTAAATTTACCGCTTACTTTCAGTAAATTGCCTAGAGAATATTTTCGCTTTATCAATTCATTCGCGAATGGCTTTGCTCTTGCAACCATATTAAAATCAGGATCAAGTTCTCTTCCTATTCCTTCTATTGTCACAAGAGCTTTGGTCAACAAAACTAGATCGCTTGGAACCTTGATCTGATGCTGAATCATAATTTTCATAATTTCTTCAATTATCCTTCCCATTTCCAACTGTTTTAAAGAAACATTATAATATTTATCCATAAAATAACCAATCTCAACTCTTATTTTTTTTAAATCCATCTCCGAATCAACAATATCCATATTTTCCAAAACTCTAACTACTTTATCAGCGTCATTGCTAATAGCTGCTATCAGAAAGTCAGCCATGTTTATCATTGTATTTTCTTCTATTCTTCCAACCATTCCAAAATCAATCGGAGCAATAATATTATCTTTCATAATAAAAATATTACCTGGGTGCGGATCTCCGTGAAAAAAACCATCTACTAGTATCTGCTTCAGGATCATATCAATACCACGATCTGAAATTATTTTTTTGTCAAAGTTGGAATCTTTTAAATTAATTACTTTAGATATTTTAACTCCTTCTATAAATTCCATCGTTAGTATTTTTTTCGTAGTCGATTTCCAATAGACTTTTGGAATATGTACCGTTTCACTTTCTCTAAAATTAGTTCTAAACTTTTCAATATTATGCCCTTCGTTAATAAAGTCCAGTTCTTTTTCAACACTTTGAGAAAACTCTCTAATTATTTCAACTGGCTGAAAAAGCCGTCCATTAATAAAACGCTTTTCAGCAAATTTTACTAAACTAAACAGAATAGATATATCCGTTTCAATTACTTTTCTAACATTTGGTCGTTGAATTTTAACAGCCACGGTTTCACCACTTATTAATTTGGCTTTATGTACCTGGCTTAATGAAGCAGCAGCTACTGGTCGTTTATCAAACTCAATAAATAATTCATTAATCGATTTTCCAAGCTCTCTTTCAAATTGTTCTTCTACTTCTTCAAAAGAAAATGGTAAAACCTCGTCTTGTAATTTACTAAATTCTTTTGTAAACTCGTACGGTATTAGATCTGGACGAACACTTAAAATTTGCCCTAATTTAATAAAAGTTGGACCTAATTCCTCGCAAGCTAAACGCGTTCTTTGCGGTAAAGTTAACCGTTGAATCTTTTCTAACTTTATTACTTTCTCCGGAAAAATCTTTTTTTTCAAATTCAAACCGCCCTCTGTTCTGCTAAAATCCAAAAAATAGCCCAGTCCATATTTAGTTACAACTTTTAATATTTCTCTGGTTCGCTTTAAGTTTTTGTAATTTTGTTTTATGTTAAACATAGATAAAATGATTTTAAAATTATTAGTTTTTTAAATAACCTTACTAACACTATTAATAATAATACTATTATTAATATTTTTGGCAATAAGAAAAATAGAGAGGATGTTATTTTTTTATTATTTTTGTTTTTAGAAAAATACAACATCCCTTTATAACCCCGATAGGATCTTTGACAAACATTATTATAGTCAATATAACAACTATAATAATAGATATTAAAAATGCCAAGCAAGTTACAATGATTTCCCGTGGCTTCTTTCTAAAACTCACTGCCATTTTATTACCCTCCTCCTTTTTATTTCCATATTAATATTATCATAGAACATAACCCCTTGCATCTTCAACTAAACCAAACCCCGAATCTAATTTATTTGTATTAACATCACATCCCTTCATAAATATATCTGTAACTTCACTTAAATATTCAATATAAGCAAATTTACCGATTTTTTCAAAAATGAATTTATGCGAAGAATAAGATTTTAGAGAGACAAAAACTTTCCCTTTATCTGCCGTGATTACCCATCGTGGATCTGTTTTCCCAAACTTATTTACGGTTAAGCCCTGAAAAGTATATGTCTTATCCTTTGTGTTGTCATAGAATTTTAATTCAGAGCTTATCTTGTGGTTAAGTATTGATATTTCTATTCTTGGTTCAAAATAGGTTAATATGGAACCATTTGAAAATACGATCCTTCCCCAATACCAAGGAATAAAAGGACCGACTACAACAACTTTTTGAACATAGCATTTTCCAGTAAAATCTTCTCCATTTAATTCTCCGGTAAAATCAAAATATAAATTTATCAGGGCAAAACCAGCAAATGATTTGAAATGACTGCCGAATTCAAATGAATTTGAATTATTTTTTGGTTTTGTTATCTTAAAATTAGCAATTTCTTTATTTTCTTTGAATAAATTAAGAGAGTAATTAGGAAACTTACCGCTATAATTTATTCTATTTTGTTTATTAGACACTAAAATATTATTTGCTTTCGTCGAGATTGAACTTTCTCCATCTAATATTAGATCTTTTTTATCATTATAAGACCATGCTGTCATATATCCATTTCTTTTTCCTTTGTCTTCCTTGGATATTATCTTTTTCTTATTGACTTTTATATCTCCAGAACTATCTCCAAACATCACAAGAAGCTGCCTTTTGTCTTTAGACTTTGTTGACACAAACTTCATAAACCAATATTCCTTTCCTGTCGGAGGCAGATCTTCAAAACAAAAAAACATTGGATCAATTTCGTGCATGGATTTCTTTGTTTTTTTAAGCTCTACTAAAGAATTGTATTTTGAATCAATTCGTTTGATCTTTTCTTTCATTTTTTTTCTCTCAACACTAGATAATATTTCAACATCTTGATTAAGAGTATTAAATACATCGTCTGTTATTTTTTTTATTTTCATATTTTATTTCATTAATTTTTTATTTAAAAAACAATCTCTCGATCTGCTTTAAGACATCTTGCGACTTCCAGTTTTTTCCACCCTCTACGATCTCACCGAGAATAAAAGCATTGAGCATTCCGATTAAAAGATAGGTGGCAATTTTACTATCAACAAAACGACTTTGTTTTTTGTAAATAAGAAACTCTTTAATGGTCGGCTCCAACTGACGAGCAATTTTTACTTTTAATTCAGCAATAAAATCAACAATGCTATCATCATTTTTAGATAATTTCTGCATTGTTAATTTTGCTAAATCTCTTTTTTCCAAACAAAAATCAAGATAAGTAGTTATTGTTTTGCGAAAGCGTTTTTCTACGGATAAATTCTCATCACCAATCACTTTTTGAATCGTTTCTGAAAATTCCTTAAAAGCTCCATCTAAAACTTTCAAATAAATTTTCTCTTTACTGTCAAAATGATAATATAAAGCCGCCTTCGTAATTCCTAAAGAATCAGCAATATCCATCATTGAAACACCTAAATACCCAAACTGTGCAAAAAGCTGCTCCGCGGTGTCAATAATTAGATCTTTAGTTGAAACAATTTTTGAATTTTGGGAAGTAGTCATAATAAAAGTTTAAAGATTAATTTATAAATGTTTTAAATAAAAAATATCGTGTCCATCGTTGTCTTCTCCTCTTCTTTTTATTTATAGGCCATCCATTTACTTACTTACCAGTCAGTAAGTAACTATGTATAATTATATATCAGGTAAAAATCTTGTCAAGCCAAAAATTTATACATAAAAACACAAAAGCTCCACAGCCCTAAAAGGATTATGGAACCAACTTTGAATTTGTACCGCCTAGGGGAGTCGAACCCCTGTTACTAGGATGAGAACCTAGCGTCCTAACCGCTAGACGAAGGCGGCAAAATTAGTATTTAGTATCCAGTATTTAGTATTGAGCAACTACTATTAAACGCTTAATGCTTAATACTCGCTACTTGATACTCCACTAATTTAACATAGCTTAAACTATTTTACAAGCAGCTCATCCGCCTTTTCCGGGTCAGCCATAATTTCTTTAACAACTCTTTCCATACGCATAGCCCTAGACCCTTTAACAAGAATAATGTCTTCATTTTGAATAATATTTTTCAATGGTTCGATCAATTCATCAATGTTTTTAAAATGAAAAATGTTTTCTTTCTTCATTCCGTTTTCTTGCGCTTGACGCGATATCACTTCGCTCTTTGAACCATACGTAAAAAGAAAATCTACGGAATTGGAAATAACTTTTCCAACTTCTCTGTGTCCAATTTCACATTGTTCTCCAAGTTCAAGCATATCGCCTAAAACTGCGATTTTTCTTGGAGCTTCCAATTTTTCAACTGTTTCCAGGGCGGATAAAGCTGAACTTGGATTAGAATTAAAAGTATCGTCTATTATCAAAGACTTATTAATTCCATTGATCATTTTCATTCTTCCCGCAAGAGGATGATAATTAGAAAGAGTTTCTGACATTTCCACAAGATTAAAGCCAAAATGAATTCCGACCGCAACAGCAGATAAAGTTGAATAGATCTGTCCCCTGCCTAACGCGTAAGGAAGGCGGAATGGAACTGTTGTTCCCTGATAAGAAATTTTAAACCTCATCCCCATTGAACCGTCTTCTGTCTTAAATTTTTTATTCCCTAATAAAATTTCCTCTGCTCTAACATCCGCGCTTTCATTAAAGCCATAAGTAATTACACTGGATCTTATATTTTCCGACAATTCTTTTATAAATTCATCATCTAGATTTAAAATAGCCAGATCTTTTCTGCCTAAAGATCGAACAAGTAAAGATTTTTCCCGCGCAATATGTTTTGCATCCTTGAAATATTCCAGATGTGAAGGAAATTTTCCTATTCCGGTCAAAACTCCAATGTCAGGTTTTACCACAGCAAGCATTTTTTTCATATCATTCGGCCTATTAACTCCCATTTCCAAAATTAAAACATCGGGATAATTGTTTTTTTTAAATAATCTTCCTATAGTCTTAAAAATAATTTTAATCCATTTTCTAACAGATCGCCCTCCGCTTTCAAAGCCAGTTATCGCAAGAGGAACGCTCATATCAGTATTGTAACAGCTTCTATCACGATGAACTTTATATTTTCTTTCTAATATTTCATAAATAACCTTCTTTGTACTGCTCTTTCCAACGCTTCCAGTAATGCCAATAACTACCGGCTTATATTTTGCCAGCATTTTCTTGGATAATATATTGAGGATTTTTATAATTATAAATCGCATAGTAATTATGTAACGTGTAACATGTAACGTGTAACGCAAAGCCGTTATACGTTATACGTTATACGCTCTACTCCGTCGGCGGAATATTATAATATTTTACCAGTTTTTTAGATAATTCTCTAAAAACAACGGCTGTTGTATTCGCGGCATAAGGGGCATTCTGAGGCTCGTCCAATTTTACTAAAATTGAAAATTTTGGATCTGGCATCGGCCCGAAACCAACAAAAGTATGAATCGTTTTGTCTTTTTCATATCCCTTCCCGTCTTTTTTCGGAATTTGCGCAGTTCCGGTTTTTCCGGCAAAATCATATCCTTCTACTTTTGCCTGTTGCGCGTGCCCATTTTTTATTACACTAACCATCATTGCTGAAATTAAATTGGCGGTTCTGGCAGATACAACCCTGCGAATAACTTGAGATTCAACTTTTTCCGAAAATCCGTCAACATTAATAAATTCACTAACAATATAAGGCTTCATAAGCTTACCGCCATTCGCGAAAGAAGATATAGCGTTTAGCATCGCGAGAGGAGTAACTGAAATACCTTGTCCATATGAGGCCGTCGCGTAACTAATATCAGTTTTATTTTTTAGATTAGAAAGGTTTCCCTTGGTTTCTCCGATAATTTCAATTCCCGTTAGCTCGTTAAGCCCAAAATTCTTAAGATATTTATGAAAATCACTCTTATCAACCTGATTTACCGCAAATACAGTTCCGGTATTTAAAGATTTCTCAAGAACTTGGATCATAGTTTGTTTTCCATTAGCCTTGCCGTCAGAATTCCTTATTGGCCATCCGTCAATTTTTAAAAGTCCTTTATCTTCATATGTTGTGTTTGGCCCTATTTTTCCTAAATCTATGCCAACTGCCAAAGTTATAGGCTTTTGAACTGAACCAGGCTCATAAACGCTGTGGATACTGGAAGTTAAAAAAACACCCATATCCTCTTCTTTGAAATACTCGTTTGGGTTATAATTTGGATATTGAGCTAAAGCAATAATTGCTCCTGAAATCGGATCCATAACGATTAGGTCTCCTCTCTGAGCTCCATATTTTTCAACTGCTTCTTTTATCTTTTTCTCGGAAATATATTGAATTGTTTGGTCAATAGTTAAAATTATATCATCTCCATCTTTTGGAGATTGCGAACTTTTCAAGCCAAATGATATCCAGTTTCCAGACGCGTCCTTTTCAATTTCCAAAAATCCCATAGCTCCTTCGAGTCTGTCATTATAATATCCTTCTATCCCATATTGTCCCGTTTTCTCATCTTCCCTATACCCCAAAAATCCAACTATATTTGAAGCAAGATAATTACCAGGATAATATCTGACGATCTCAGGAGCCGTACCTATGCCTGCGATATTTTCATTTCTAATTTTTTCCGCAATATCATTCGTAATTTTATTTTTTATAACTTCGTATGGATCGTTTTTTTTATTTATAATATTAAAAATTTTTTCACTTTCAATGTCTAATATCCCAGATAACCTATCAGAAACTTCCTTTTTGTCTTCAATATTTTTTGGAACCGCATATATAATATTCAATTCTTTATTCACAGCTAAAGGGTAAAGTTTTTCTGAATATAAATCCTTGATGAATATCTCACCCCTCTTAGGAACTGTTTTTTGAAAAAATTCATGCTGATTCTGCGCTAGGGCTTTATAAAAATCATGTTTTATAACTTGAATTTGAAATAATCTGAATGAAATTACGCAAAATACTATTACAACCAAGCCAATCAATACATATATGCGAAAAACGAAATCATTTTTACCGCGCAATCTTGAAAAATTTTTTTTCATAAATAAAAATATTTTTAGAAAATCTATCTTTGAATCGCAATCGCACTGGAACTTGATGTTATATAAGAAACATTGCAATATTCAATCGCTGCCAACTCATTATTATCTTCAAGATTATGCATGGCTTTCATATCTGCTAATTTAATGGTCATTTTTTGATTCTCTTTTTTAAGGCTTGCCAGCCTATTTTCATATTTCTCAATTTCATATCCGTTAGTAGCAACTCTGCTCATTTGATATATATACATTAAACTCATTAAAATAATTATAGCAATAAAAAACATGCCAAGGACTTCTTCGCCCTTTTTTATCCCTTGAGAAACAGTTGCTTTTTTTATCCTATTTCTCCTGAAACCAAAATTTTTAATCGCTGCCGCTTTTGACATAAAACTAAATATTATTGGGGTGTAGAATAATACTTTTTATATCTGTCATTTCGAACCCGATAGGGTGAGAAATCTGTGAACTATACTATGCCAGAAATAAGAAAGATTTAGGTAAGGCTTGTTTAGCTTATAGATCTTTCAGTCGTTATCACTCTTTCGAGATGACAAAAGTGTTCTTTTACAGTCTAATTATATTATATTTTTTTTGCTATTCTTAATTTTGCGCTTCTTGATCTTGGATTGGCAGATATTTCCTGCTCGCTTGCCATAACCGGTTTTTTGGTAAGAATCTCTAATCTTTTTTTATGTCCGCAAACACATACCGGAACTTTTGGACCGCAAATACAGCCCTTGGACTCTTTTTGAAAAAATCTTTTCACAATCCTGTCTTCAAGAGAATGAAATGAAATTATGCATATTCTCCCGCCGACTTCAATATGATCAAGAATTTTAGGCAAAACGGCCTCCAAGCTCTCAAGTTCTTGATTTACTGCTATTCGAAATGCCTGAAAAGTTCTTGTTGCAAAGTGTATCTTTTGTTTTTTATATTTTTGAGGAACTGCTTTAGAAATTATCTCAACAAGCTGCCAAGTGCTAACGATCCTCTTTCCTTTTCTCACGCTAACTATTTCTCTTGCAATAAAACCGGCATATCTTTCTTCTCCGTAATCTTTCAAAATTGATCTAATTTTCTCCTCGCTCCAATTATTTATAATATATTCCGCGGTCATACGATCATCTTCATTATATCTATTGCCTCCTATTCTCATATCTAGAGAAGAATTTTTTAAAAAAGAAATTCCCATCGTATCACTATTAAGCTGGTGTGAAGAAATTCCCAAATCAAGAAAAAAAATATTAATCGGATAAAAATTATGTTTTTCTGTAAACTCCAGAAAATTAACAAAATTTCCCTTTTCTAAAATCACTCTGCTAGAATCTTCCTCTAGCCTCCTCTTGCTCTCAATCAGCGCTTCATCATCTAAATCGATTCCAAGCAACTTCCCATCTGGAGAAGTTCTTTTCAAAAACGCCTCGGCATGACTTCCCCCGCCGACTGTCCCGTCAATTAAATTCTCTCCCAGTTTTGGATCTGCAATCTCAATAACTTCCTCTAATAAAACCGGCATATGGAAGTACATTATTCTATTGTTAAATTGTTAAATTGTTAAATTGTTATATCAGATAATAACAATTCAACAATACAGCAATGTAGCAATGTAGCAATGAATTTTAACTTTATGAACTATATTGTTATCATTCATAATTCATAATTCA
>JAGLXN010000015.1 GCA_023132875.1 Candidatus Parcubacteria bacterium | reverse complement strand
TCAAGCACTGGCAAGCCGAATCCTTCGTAATCTGATAAATAAATGTTAATTTCACAGGAATTATAAAATAACAACAATTCTTCCTCGCTTACAAAATCCAAATGAATAACTGCTTTTCTGCCAAGATTATTATTGGCAGTTTTTATTTTTTCATTTATATCTATAAACGGATGCGTGTGATTCCTGCCTATTATTAAAAGCTGTCTGGGTTCAAAATTTTGAACCCCTACAGATTTTTTTTTAGAAATTTTTTCAAATGCCTCAATAATCTCTGGGATATGCCGTCGATTGAAAATTGAGCCAACACATAAAATAAATTTATTTTTAATATTATATTTTTCTTTAATTTTATCAGCTTTATCACTCCCCTTCTCAGGTAAGAAGGAGTGGGGAGTGATGATAAATTTAAAATCAACTCCCAAATGTGTCACTGTAATTTTATCAGAATCAATATTGTAATGTTTTATAATTTCATTCTTGCTATAATTTGAAACAGTAAAAACTAAATCAGCAGTTTTAGCTGAAAATTTTGAGAGTGTTCTTAAAATAACCTGACTTTTAAAATCAAACCATTCAGGATGCGCTTCATACGAAATATCGTGAAGAACAACGGAAGATTTCACCGGACAATAAAATGGCTTTAAATAAAAAGGTGAAAAGAAAAAATCCGCTTTATCTTTTTTTAATTGATAAGGCAACAGAAAATGCTGGAAGAAAAAATTACTGGAAAAGCCGAAAGGATTTTTTAATAATTTTAATTCAAAATTATCACTCTTTAATAAATCACTTTCCGGAATTTCACCTTTAAAGTAAAAAACAAATTTATGCTCTTTACTATTTTTCCAATATCTAAGCAAATTAGACAAATATCTCCCAATTCCAGTTTTATTATTTTCCAAACTTCTTGCGTCAATTGCGATAATCATTTTAACATTTTAACATTTTAACATACTAATATTTTAGCACAGGACACCATAAAACAAAAACCCCCAATAAATTCAATCAACTTATTGGGAATTATTGTTAAAAACATAACTAAAATTATCTCACAGCATCTTTTAGGCTCTTTCCAGCTTTGAATTTTGGCACATTCATTGCAGGAATTTGAATTTTTTGTTCTGGGTGCTGAGGGTTAACTCCAGTTCTTGCCTCTCTTCTGTTCGCGCTAAAAGTTCCAAATCCAGTCAAAGCAACTTTACCGCCATCAACTAGCGTTTTTGTTATTGATTCTAAAGTGGCATTTATTACTCTTTCTGAATCCTTTTTTGAAATATCGGTTTTTGCCGCTACAGCATCTACTAATTCATCTTTTGTCATTTATTCCACCTCCTTTCTTTATGCGGTTAAAATTAAAATTTGTATTGTTAAATTGTTGTATTGTTAAATTGCTATAATTAAACTACCGTGCCATGCATAGCAATAGAGCAATAGAGCAATAGAGCAATTTACTTTATTATAGCAAATAGCTAAAATAAGGCAAATTTTTTAAAGAGCTATTTGTGAACGCGTCCTTACAACCTCATTTACGCGTTTTATGCTTTTCGCCTTCCCGCTTCCATCATCGATCTCCACGACAACCGCATTGATCATAATATTTTCATCATTGCTTATTTCATAGCGAAATTTTGTCTGTGTCATCATCTGGTTTATGACAAATTCCTTTTTACATCCCAATACCGAATCTTTCGGACCAACCATTCCAACATCAGAAATATACGCGGTTTTTCCATCTAATATTTCCTCATCAGCAGTTTGTATGTGGGTATGGGTTCCTAAAACCGCGGAAACTCTTGAGCTTAGATAAAAACCCATAGCTCTCTTCTCGCTTGTAGCTTCTGAGTGTAAATCAACAACAGCCGCGTCAAAATTTTCAGCATTATTTTTTAAAATTTTGTCAACCGCCCGAAAAGGACAATCCGGATGATCTTTCAAAAAAACTCTTCCAATTAAATTTATAATCAAAACTTTCCTTGAATTAACTTCAATTATTTTATAACCTTTTTTATGGTCAAGAATAGGATAGTTCGCGGGACAAATAAAACTATAGTTTCCTTCTTCCAGCATTTCAAGAGCTTGATTTGTGTCCCATATATGATCACCGCAAGTCAAAACATCAACTCCGTATTCGATCACCTCTTTAACGGTATTTTTCGTAACTCCTTTGCCATGCGCCAAATTATCAGCATTGGCAATAACCAGATCAATTTTATATTTTTTCTTGTAATCAGGCAAAACCTGCTTCAGAATGTTCCTAGCAGGTTTTCCCACAAGATCACCAAAAAATAAAATGTTCATTTCTTAATACTTAATACTAAATACTGCATACTTCGATTACCTCGCATATTCCACCGCTCTTGTTTCCCGTATAACATGCACCTTAATCTCTCCCGGATAATTAAGCGTTTCTTCAATGCCATCGGCTATTTTTCTTGAAATTTTAGCTGCTCCCAGATCATCAATTTTACTAGGTGTAACAAAAACTCTAATTTCCCTTCCAGCCTGAATTGCGTATGATTTTTCAACCTCTTCAAATGAATTAGCGATACTCTCAAGTTCTTCAAGTCTTTTTAGATAATTTTCAAGAGTATCTTTCCTCGCGCCGGGACGTGAAGCGGAAATTGCATCCGCAACCATAACTATCACAGATTCAGTTGTTTCAAAGGGATAATCCTCGTGATGAGACTGCATTGCCTTTATTATGTCTTCAGAAATTCCAAATTTGCTTAATATGTTTCTTCCTATTTCAACATGAGTTCCTTGAATTTCATGATCAACCGCTTTTCCAATATCATGAAGCAATCCCGCCTTTTTGGCAACCGCAACATTGGCGCCAAGTTCCGCGGCAAGAGAGGCTGATAAATGAGCAACCTCAATAGAATGCATTAAAACATTCTGTCCGTAGCTTGTTCTAAATTTCAACCTGCCTAAAAGCTGGATTAATTTCGAATCAAGTCCGACAACACCCACATCTGAAACAGCCGCCTGTCCGGATTCTTTGACTTTATTAATAATTTCTTTTTTTACTTCTTCAACAATTTCTTCAATTCTGGCAGGATGAATCCTGCCATCGCTCATAAGCTTTTCTAAAGCCAACTTTGCAATCTGTCTTCTAATCGGATCAAACCCAGAAACAATAATTGTTAAAGGAGTATCGTCTATAATAACTTCCACTCCAGTAGCCTGTTCTAAAGCCTTGATATTTCTCCCTTCTCTTCCTATAATTCTTCCCTTCATTTCATCGCTTGGGATATTGACTATTGATGTTGTTGTTTCAGCAGTATGAGCCCCTGAATACTTTTGTATTGACTGAACAATAATATCATTAGCCTTTTTTTTAAGCTCATCCATCCCTTCCTGTTCCATATCCTTTATTTTTTTAATTACATCTTCTTTGTGATCTTTTTCTACTTTATCAAGAATTATTTCCATAGCTTTTTCCTTGCTCAGATCCGCAATCTTTTCAAGCTTGCTTAATTGCTCTTCTTTTATGCATTTGATCTCTTCTTTAATATCCACAACTTGTTTTGCTTTTTCCTGCAAGATAGTTTTTTGTTTTTCAATTTCGTTTGATTTTTCTTCTAAAAATTCTTCTTTTTTTACAAGTCTCTGTTCGTTTCTATTCACTTGCCTATTTCTTTCAATTTCTTCATTCTTGGCATCGTCCAATATTTTTACAGCTTTATTTTTAGAATCTAACAATATTTCCGCCGCTTTGTTCTTTGCTTCAGTAATTATTTTATTTACTTTGCCTTCAGCTGTTTCCATTTGCTTCGTAGCAAGAAATTGCCTTCCAAAATAGCCGATAACAGATCCCGCGCTAAAAGCAACAAGAATCGCAATTAATATTTGCATTGGTTCCATTTTTTATTTCTCCTAAATTAATCGGTCAAATACCGAGTTTAATCTAGAATTTTTACTATTTTTGCCATGCTATAGACTCTAAATCCAAAGACAAAAAGCCTTTATCTATGTTTTACTTAAAATTTGAAACACACCTAAAAGAATTGATAAAAAGCCTTTCTTTGGCGAAAAAACTTAATGATTTACAAATTGTAGTAAATGATTGTGATTTTATGGTGAATAATAGCAACATAGTTTAAAATCTAGATTAGATAATATCAACCGATCAAAATTAACTATTTAATTACATAAACTCATACTATCAGATATGTTTAGAATTGTCAAAGCGTATGAGTATTTAGTATTTAGTATTTAGTATTAAGCTATCGCTCCGTTGGTTCAATCGTCTCGATTGAACCTGTTGTTTAAATTTCACAATAAATATTATTTATAAACATTAGTTTTTTTTATTTATGGTATAACCATTCTTGAAATCTAAACATTTGATTCAATCAACATAATTGAACCAACATTGATTTTCAATTTTATAGACTTTATAGACTTTTAACTTTATGAACTTTCTACTCATATTGTAGCGCTTCAATCGGATTCAGCTTCGCTGCTTTCCTTGCGGGATACCAGCCAAAAATAATCCCGAAAAACGCGGCCGCCAAAAATGAGATGATAACAGCCTCAAATGAAATAACAAATGGCCAGTCAAAATCATATGCCCTCACGGCAAGAGTTACAACGAGAGAAATAAAAATTCCAAAGATAATTCCGACAAGTCCGCCGAAAACGGAAATTAAAACCGCCTCTGTAACAAATTGATTCAAAATATCTTTTTGTCTGGCACCCAGGGCTTTTCGCAAACCGATCTCCCGCGTCCGTTCAGCGACAATAACAAGCATAATATTCATAATTCCCACCCCGCCAACGAGTAAAGAAATTGCCGCCAGGAATCCTAATAACAATGAAATAACGCCCGTGACAGTGTTGACAATCTCAACTATTTGGTCCATTGACATTACTTCAAAATCATCTTTGCTGGGATCGCTGATATTGTGCCGCTCGCGAAGCAATTGCGAGATTTCCGCCTTTGCCTGCGCGAAATGCTGATCGTCTTCCATTATCATCGCAAACTCAACTAAATGATCTATTCCGGTGATTAATTTTTGCGTGGTTTTCAAAGGAATATAAACCAAATTATCATAATCAAATGTCATTATCATTCCCCGGTCCGCCGCTACGCCAATTACCTTAAAATTAATCTGTTTGATTTTTATTTGCTTGCCAATTGGATTCTCCTCGCCAAAAAATTTACTGGCGATTTTACTGCCGATCACAACTACCTTTGCCATTCCCCTTTCTTCCTCGTTTGTAAAATATCTTCCCTGCGCGATTTTTAACTGTCCGTCAATTTCGGGATAATAAGCATCGCTAGCAATGAACATTACCTGTTTTTCTTTTTCCTGATAAGTCGCCCATTCCATTCCCGCGGCATAGCCAGAAACTGCTTTAATATAAGGAAGTCTCTTCTTGTCCCGCACCGCTTCCACATCGTCATACTTTAAAGTGGTAATCACTGTTCCTTCAACCATTGACTGTATTGAAGCCCCGTAGTCGCTCCCCGGTACTTTGACTTGCACCGACATCATATTCTCACCAAAAACATTAATTTGATCCACAATTAAAACTCTCAACCCCTGTCCCACTGAAACAATCACAATCACCGCCGCGACACCGATAACAATCCCCAGCATTGACAATGCTGTTCTGGTTTTATTCGCTTTCAGACCAGTGAGAGCGAGGGAAAGAGTTTTTGGGATGGATATTGACATAGAAATACATTTGTTAAATTGTTATATTGTCAGATTATTTTAAATGAAATTTTTTCTACTTTATAAACTTTCTACTCGTGTCGTAGCGCCTCTATCGCATTTAATTTCGCCGCTTTATTCGCCGGATAAATTCCAAAAACAAGTCCAATTATAGTGGCAATAATAAAAGAAAGAACAATTGAAAACAAGGAAATTATTAAATCCCATTCATAGCCCGCATAATTAGCAATCTTGGCAATTAAAACAGCAAAAATTGAACCGCCGATAATGCCAATTAAACCGCCGATAAAAGTGATGATCATCGCTTCTGTTAGAAACTGCGTCAAAATATTTCCTTTATTAGCGCCTAACGCTTTGCGCAGACCGATTTCGCGCGTTCGTTCCGTGACAGAAACCAGCATAATATTCATAATCCCGATCCCGCCGACAATTAGAGAAATCGCCGCGATAGCGCCAAGAAATAAATTAAGAGCGTCTGTAACCGTGCCGATCATATCCAGCGCCTGATCCATACTTTGAACCGTAAAATCAATTTTTTTCGGATCTTTAATATTATGCCTTTGTTGTAAAAGTTTTCTAATTTCGCTAATGACAAGAGGCGCGTTTTTTTCATCATCAATTTTAGCTCTAATCAGCCCAATATGATCAATTCCGAGCATTACTTTTTGCGCCGTCTTCACAGGAATAAAAACTTCCTTATCGCGGCTTGCCATCAATGACGCGCCTTTCTTTTTCATCACTCCTACGACTATAAAACTCGTTTTATCTATTTTTATTCTTTTATTTAAAGGATCATCTTCGCCAAACAAATCTTCTTTAACTTCCGAGCCAAGTACAACTATTCTTGCCGTGCTTTCATCTTCCTCTGGAAAAATAAATCTCCCTGAACTTACCTCATTATCTTCCACATTTACATACTGCGAAGTAACACCAAGAAAAGTTGTATTTTTAATTTTATCACCGAAAGAAATATTCGCGTTTCCTGTCGAATAAGGAGTCACCGCTGTAATATAAGGAATCTCGCCAACCGCTTTTGCATCATCATAAGTCAAGGTAGTAATCACCATTCCCATCATTGACGCCGGCGGCGCGTCCTCCTCGCTCCCGCCCGGCATAATACCGACTAAATTGGTTCCAAACGAAGCAATCTCATTGAAAATCAAACTCTGCGCCCCCGCACCGATTGACATAATTGAAATTACCGAACCCACGCCGATAATCATTCCTAACATCGTCAAAAAAGACCGAGCTTTGTTCGCGGCCAAATTAGTGAAAGAGGACTTTATGGTTTGGAAAATATTCATAAACGAGTTTATAAAGTTATAAAGTTTATAAAGTAAAAAGTCGGACTTTATGAACTTTATAACTTTATGAACTTTCAACTACTTTTTAAACTCCCCATCCCTCGCCATTCTCTGATTGCCGACAATATTATCCCTTAAAATCATTCCGTCCTTAATATGTAAAACTCTTTTCGCGCATTCGGCGGTGTATTCTTCATGGGTGACCATAATAATTGTCCGTCCCTCTTTATTTAAGCTCTGTAAAATTTCCATAATTTCCTCGCCGGAATGGCTGTCTAAATTCCCTGTCGGCTCATCAGCTAAAATTAACCGGGGATTATTGACAAGAGCGCGGACGATCGCCACCCTTTGCTGTTCGCCGCCAGAAAGCTGATTAGGCTTATGATCTAAACGATGCCCTAACCCAACTCTTTTTAATAATTTCACGGCGTTGCCTTCCGCTTCTTTCAAATTGCATTTACACAAATAAGTCGTCGGCAGTAGAACATTGTCCAAAACAGAAGTTCGCTGAAGCAAGTTGTATGACTGAAAAATAAAACCGACTTTCTCACTGCGAAACTCAGCCAGCTTATCGTCGTCTAATTTCAAAGTATCCTGTCCTTCAAAGTGATACTCGCCGCTCGTCGGCTTGTCCAAAAAACCAATAAGATGCATTAGTGTAGACTTCCCAGATCCCGAAGCCCCCATAATCGCTACAAACTCCCCGTCGTCTATTTCAAATGAAACGCCCTTCAAAACACTCGTCGTCACTTCGCCGGTTTGATAATCTTTGGTAATGTTTTTTAAATTGATGAGAGTTGACATTAGAATAGAATTTAGAATTTAGAATCTGGAATTTAGAATACTTATTTTAAAAAAGATTTTGATTTTTTTATAAAAGCATTTAATAATTTATGAACACTTATTGTTTGTTTGGCAATATTATTAAATTCTTCTTGGCTTAAATAACCCAAATCTTTGGCTATCAAAAGCTGGTTTTGTGATTCAGTTAATGAACCAAGGGCTATATAATAAAATTGTATTTTTTCTTTAAAACTTCGTCTAGAAAATCCTTCAGCAATATTAGAAGTAATTGATACTGCTGCTCTTCTTATTTGATTCACTAAACTAAAAAGTTCCTCTTTGGGAAATTTTTTAGTTATTTGATAAATCATTAAAACTAATTTATGCGCTTCTTGCCACACCTGTAAATTTGTAAAAGACTTTATTTTTTCATTATTATTCATAATTATTTTAACTTTATCCAGATTCCAGATTCCAATTTCTAGATTCTAATTTATTCTTCCACAAAAGTAACCACCATCTCCCCACCAACCAATCCGCTTAAAACTTCAATATTAACATCCCCCCTCAACCCCACTTCCACAAATACATCCCGTGAAACCTTATCTTCCAAAACCTGAACATATTT
The DNA here is from genome assembly GCA_023132875.1 of Candidatus Parcubacteria bacterium. GTDB lineage: Bacteria > Patescibacteriota > Minisyncoccia > JAHIHE01 > JAGLIN01 > JAGLXN01. Next base: position 2,380 of record JAGLXN010000015.1, on the reverse strand, counting down.
TTGTTCATTTTTTTCTTTTAACGCTTGGAACGGAATTATTATTGCGTTATCTTTTTGAGCAGTAATAATATCAAGATTAGCGGTCATTCCCGGTTTGATTATTTCCGAGTCGCCGGCGAAAATAGTTGTCGTTTTATAATAGATCACGCCGGAGATTTCCGTCTGCGCGGGATCTATTTCAGTAATTGATCCGGCAAATTTTTTGTCCGGACCCAAAGCGTCAAAAGTGATCTCTACTTCATCATCAATCTTAATTTTAGCAATATCAACTTCAGAAATATTGGCCCTGATTTCAAAATCCTCCGTGGCAATTATAGAAATAAAGTCAACCGCTGAGGTTATTGTTTCTCCAACCTCGCCACTAATTTCCGTTATTATTCCGCTTCGCGGAGCAGTCAGAATTGAATCGCTAATTTGGCTTTCTATTAATTTCACGCTTGCCCGCGCTTCCTGAACTTGCGCTGTGTATAATGAAATTTCAGAATAACTCGCTTTCGCTGCCTTCAATGCCAATTGATCTTGCGCTTGTTTTAGCGCTCCTTCAGCAGATTTAACCGCGTTTTCTGCTGTATTTATTTTACTATCCGCGGATGCTTGTGTCGCGGCTAATGATTCTTGAGATAAACTCAAAGCGCTCTCCGCGGAATTCACAGCCGCCTGCGCGCTGTCTAAATTTGTCTGATTTGTCACTTTTTGCGTTGAAATATTTTGTTGCGCGATGATTAAATTCGAAATCGACGTGTTTGTGTATGTTCTGGCATTAGAAATCTTTAATTTTAAAGCGTCTAATTCCGCTTGGGAAAGTTTAGAAGAAGTAATCGTCGCTTCAAGAACATCGCTTGTATCGCTAAGAGTTGTCCGGACATCTTCCAGCGCGGATTTTAACTGAATAAGCGCCTCATCAATATTTTCGTCAGACGGACTTGGTTTAATACTATTTATATAATCTTTGGCATTATCGTAAGAACTGCTGGCAACCGTTTTACTTTGAGATGAATTGTTTAGATATTGTTGATTTATAATAATTAATCCTTCATCGTCCAAAACAGTATTATTAGTATCCAGTGAATTATCAACAGTTAGTAAAGCATTATTTAGCGTATTATCCCAGGCATTATCATAATCCTGATTTAAATTAATCTCATTTGAATTCTGTATATTTACTAAACTTTGTTCGGCGCTATTAAGAGAAATCTGCGCGCTGTTCACTGATGCTTTCGCGCTGGCAATATCTTTTACAGCGCTTGCTTGCGTGTTCGTTAAACTTTGCTCGGCATTGCTCAAAGCAATCTCCGCATTGGCAACCGCGGTTTCCGACACTCTAATATCTTCAACAGTCGCGCCTTCCAGTAATTTATTAAGATTCGCCTGCGCCGCGGCCAACCCGGCTTTTGCCTTGCTAAGCTGGGACTCCAACTGAACCATATCTAATTTAGCTAAAATCTCATTTTCCTGAACGCTATCCCCGACTTTTATATTTATTTCTTTTATTCTCCCCGAATTCATAAAACGCAAATCCAACTTCGTCTCCGCTTCAACAGTTCCTGTCGCGGAAACTGTTTGTAATATTTCTCCTCTTACTACTTCTGCTGTCGTATATTTTACATCCGGCTTTTTTGTAAAACTATAAGCAACATAAGCACCAATTATTAACACTAAAGCTATTATAATTATGATTGTTCTTTTTTTCATAAATTTAGTTTAGGGATAATATAATTTTTATTTTTTCTCACTACTGTCATCCCAGAATTTTTTCTGAAACGATAGTGTAAGAAAAAATATCTGGGATCCAGTTAGTCTCACTTAATAAAATTATTACGATAAATATTATTTATTGAAACTTACTGGATTCCTGCCTCCGCAGGAATGACAATAAGATTCACAATTCTATTATTTATCATCATTCCCCCTATATAAAATTATTTTAATTTTAGATTCCCATACCCCATGAAGATTACATTCTGTCCTTGCCGTAATTGTAGAATCTTTTTCAAGAGAAATTTTAAATTTTGCCTCCGAATGATCAGATAATTTCAGCAATATCCTTTTAAAACATTTCCTGCCGATACAAAGTTGAATTCCCCTGATATAATGTTCATCTGTCATTGGATGATCAACTTTTCCAACTTTCACCAAAACTTCAAATTTTTCTCCTTTTTTTACAAATTCCGGAATTATAATCCATGGTAAATGCGTTTGCTCAAAGCTTGTTAAACTGTCCGGATTTTTTGCTTTTTGTATTTTCATATGATTCTATTGTTAAATTGTTATATTACTGTATTACTATAAATATCGCATTTCTTAATTTTATTATGTTCCTTTTTTCAAATTTTGGCAAATTTTATTTAAAGAGATAAAGAGGAAAAGGAGTCCAACTCCG
>JAGLXN010000014.1 GCA_023132875.1 Candidatus Parcubacteria bacterium | reverse complement strand
ACCGGATCGTAGCCTCCTTTTGAAAGAGGATGACATTTTGAAACGCGTTTCGCTCCCATATATATTCCCTTCACTACTCCATATTTATCAACGGCCTGATATGTATATTCACTGCAAGTCGGCTGAAATCTGCAGCCCAAGAAAAGATATTTATTAAAATAATAAAATAAACCATGATCAATTGACAAGGTTTTTTGATAAAATCTAATGATTTTTAAAACAATTTTTTTAAACACAGTTTTATTTATTTTAAATTCTCAGGATTTAAAGTAATCCAAGTTTTTTTAGCAGCTTTTCTATAAGTTCATTAACTTCTTCAAAATTTTTGTCTACTATCCCAACTTTTGAAATAAATACAATATCAAATCCTGATTTTATTTTTTCCTGAGACAATCTTATAGATTCACTCATAAGCCTTTTTACCTTGTTTCGCTCTACCGCCTTTTTTGAGATCTTTTTACTTATCACAAAACCAAATCTGGAAAAAGGCAGACTGTTCTTAACTGCTTTTAATATTAAAAATTTCTCAGAAAAATAAACTCCTCTATTAAACACATTTTCAAAGTCCTTTTGCTTTCTTAGACTAAATTCCTTTTTAAGCATGGCATTAAATTACAGAATTCTTAAATTTCGTTTTTTTAGTGCAAATATTCCTGCCTGTCGGCAGACAGGAGTTTCCTTAGTATCTTCTGTGAAAAACACCAATAGAACTAATATTTACACTAATTGGAGTTTTGTAATCTAAAACACCATTTAAACAGTTAAGCTTTTTCTGCCCTTTTTTCTTCGAGAAGCTAAGACTCTTTTACCGCCAACGGTCTGCATTCTTGCTTTAAACCCATGCTCTCGTTTTCTTTTCTTCTTTTTCGGTTGATATGTTCTTTTCATTATTATAGATAACTTATTTATTTCTTTAAATTATAAAACTCTTATTAACTCGTTCGTTTAGTGTGAATATTAGTTTAAATTAGTGTTTATTATAGAAGACACTAATAAAACTAATATTTACGCGAAGATAACTAAAAATAGAATTTCGTAATTCAAAGTTATTTACAACGACTAAGCTATGAATAGTATAATATGGTTTTTTAAGTTAGTCAATGGGATAAATTCATTTTAACATTTTAACATACTAACATTTTAACAATATTATTAGGATGCATTTTGATCTTATTTTATTTGGAATGTAGAGCGTATCCACCAGCTGGCGGAGAAATTTTACTTGAAAGCGAAAATTATAATGTTTTTTCAGGTCAAACTCCGCTATCACTCGTTTAACACTTTAAACGCGTCCTAAGTTTATTAATTTTATTTCCGCTCGCTTCCACATAAAATACTCCGCTGTCATTACAATAACAATCTAACAATAGAACAATATAGCAATGTAATTTATATATCTTCTCCACATTTCATCCACAACTTATAAACACTGTTGTTTGTTTTAAGCCATTTTTTATATTTTTACTATATCAATAAATATGCTATAATATTCATTAGTTACTTTACTCTTATAATTCGTTCGTTTAGTGTAAATATTAGTTTTATTAGTGTTTACTATAGAAGACACTAATAAAAACTAATATTTACGCGAAGATAACTAAAAATAGAATTTCGTAATCCAAGAAAATATAATAATTATATTATCATGACAAATGAACAATTATGGCAAGCTGTTTTAGGAGAGCTTGAATTATCCATAAGTAAAGCAAATTTTACAACTTGGTTTAAAAACACCGGAGTAGCTTCAAAAAATGAAGATGAAATTATTATAAACGTTCCTAATGGCTTTACAAAAGAATGGCTTGAAAATAAATATCATAAGTTTATTTTAAAAGCTATTCAAAACATATGCCCGACAATAAAAAAAGTGGCTTATAAAATAGGAAAAAGCCAAAGCACAACTACTGAAAAAAATAATAGCTATTTGAATAAAAAAGACGCGAGAAACTATAGTACGGCAAATGAAAAAACTTATAATAATACAGATTCTTTTTTAAATCCTCAATATACGTTTGGAAATTTTATTGTCGGATCAAATAATGAGCTGGCGTATGCCGCTTGCTTAGCTGTCAGTAAAAAATTAGGGACCGCTTATAATCCTCTTTTTATTTATGGTGGTGTCGGGCTTGGGAAAACTCATATGCTTCAATCTATCGGCAATGAAATTTTAAGAAAAGACCCGAGCAAAAAAGTTAAGTATGCTTCTTCTGAAAAATTCACAAATGAACTTATAAATGCCATTTCCGGAAAAAATACAAAAGCGTTTAAAGAAATTTATAGAAAGATAGACATATTAATTATTGACGATATTCAATTCCTTGCTGGAAAAGAAAAAACTCAGGAAGAATTTTTTCATACTTTTAATACATTATATGAGAACAATAAACAGATCGTTCTTTCAAGCGATAGGCCCCCAAAAGCTATTCCAGCGCTTGAAGAAAGATTGCGCTCAAGATTTGAGGGTGGAATGATAGCTGATGTTGGATCTCCTGACTATGAAACTAGACTTGCTATATTAAAAGCAAAAGCAAGAGAGAAGAATTTTGAAATACCGGACGAGTCTTTAAATTATATAGCCCTACATATTCAAAAAAATATTAGGGAGCTTCAGGGAGCACTGAATAGAGTTATAGCTATTTGTGAGCTTGACAACAGTTATCCGGATATTAAAAAAACGACTAACATATTAGCGAACATTATATCTCAGCCAATTAAAAAAGCGACTACTCCAAAAAATATTTTAAAAATTGTAAGTGATTTTTATGATGTTCCAATTGATAATTTAATAAAAAAGAACAGAAGAAAAGAAATTGTAAAACCGCGGCAAATTGCTATGTATTTAATGCGAACTGAAATAAAAAGCTCTTTTCCTTCTATAGGAAGCTGGATTGGGGGAAGAGATCACACAACAGCAATGCATGCCTATGAAAAAATTTCCAGAGAAATAGAAAATGACAAGGTTATTGAGCAAGAAATACATTTAATTATTGAAAGGCTCTATAACTAAAAATTTATTACTTAGTTTATAACCTGTTTATAAACTATAGATAACTCATAAAATTAATTGGTATAACTTTACATAAAAAGTGTTTATAATAGTAGGATAAAAAAAGCGATAAAAAATTATTTAAAAAAATAAAATAGTTATACAATTTTTATCAGCAACTATTCACAGCAACTATTCACAGTTTAATAAAAAGATTTTTATCTCTATTTAAATAAATTTAACACTTTTCCACATAATTTTAATTCTCTATAATAACTACTATTTTTAAATAATTATTAAATAAAATAATAGCCATGAAATTTATATGCACACAAGAAAATTTAAACAAAGCTCTTAATATTGTAGGAAGAATTACAAATAAGAATTCCACTCTTCCTATACTTAATAATGTTTTATTAAAAACAGAGAAAGGGCAATTAAAATTAAGTTCAACAAATTTAGAAATTGGAGTTAATTATTTAGTTGGCGGCAAGACTGAAGAGAATGGAGAAATAACAGTGCCAACAAAATTGTTTGCTAATTTTGTGTCTAATTTACCAAATGGTAATGTGGAAATAAAATTAAGAGAAGATGTTCTAAATATAAAATGCAATGGATATAAAACAAACATAAAAGGATTAGACGCGAAAGAATATCCATTAGCTCCAAAATTAGAAGCAGATTCCATTTTTAAAATAAAAAGCGCTGACTTTAAAAAAGCTCTTACTCAAATTTCTCCAGCAATTTCAAGTAGTGAATCAAGAGTTGAAATAACTGGCGTATTTATGAATTTATCCGAACTTAATAAAAACAAAATAATGTTAGTTGCCACAGACAGTTATCGTTTAGCTGAAAAAAGTATAGATTTAGAAAAAGATAATATAAATAAAGAATTTAAAAATATATTAGGCAATATTAATTCTGTAATTATTCCAAAAGACACAGTGCAAGAGCTCATGAGAAGTTTAGATGAGAGCGAAGAAATGCTCGAAATAACAATTTCAGAAAATCAAATTTTGTTTAATTTTGGATCAGCTAGTATAATTTCACGTCTTATTGAAGGAAAATATCCCAATTACAAACAAATTATACCAGACAAATTTGAATTACAAGTTATTATCAATAAGAATGAAATAATTAAAGGCATAAGAGTCGCAAGCTTGTTTTCAAATGTTTCAAATAATAGTATAGAATTAAAATTATTGGCTGGCTCAAAAAATATAGAAATAAGTTCAGAAACAAGTGATTTAGGAAATAATAATACGAAAATACCGGCTGAAAATATAAATAAAAGTCTGGATATATTATATAATCATAAGTTTTTAATGGATGGATTTAATAGTCTTGATGGAGATGAAGTTTTTTTACAGCTTAATAATGAGACTTTGCCAACAGTTCTGACATCTGCTGTGGATAAAGGTTTTATATATGTTATTATGCCAACAAGGGCTTAAAATAAAGAATTTCTGAACTGTTTAATAAAAAAAGTTTTATTTTATTAACAAGTTATAAACATGCTTCATTCAATAAGCGGAGATTTAAAAAAATCTATAAGTAAGGCTGGGATTAGTAGGGAGATTGAAGCATTTCAAGTTTGTGATTTTTGGCAAAAGACAATAAAAGGCATATTTACTGAAGAAATTGCGGACAAAACACAGGCAATTAAATATAAAAACGGCACACTTACTGTTGCTGTTTTAAATTCTGTTTTAGCTCAGGAGCTTAAATTTAAAGAAGAGGAAATAAAAGAAGAAATAAATAAAAAAGCTAAATACAATGCTGTAAGAAAAATTAGGTTTGAGATATAAATAGGAAGAAGTTAAGAATTTATAAAATTATAATTTATTATTAAAAAATTTAAAATTATTGCCAAATGTTATTTTGTAGTGTTATAATATATAGAGGTGAGATAAAATGATAAGATAAAATGAATAGTAAAGCAAAACAAAAAATTCATATTTTCTTCTTTATTCTTTTTTCTGTAATAACTTTCTCTGTGGGCGCTTATGGCATAGACACAAGTATTTTGAGACATTTTGACGCGCCCAACCATTTTTTTGGGGGAGTGATTGTGGGAATATTATTATTTGAAGTATTATTGCCTAAAATTCATAGCAGTGAAGCCAAAATCATTTTCACGATTTTATATATTTCTGTGATTGGTCTTGGGTGGGAAGTGTTTGAGATAAAAGCATTTGAGTCAGGATTGTTTCCAGGAGCTTTATTCGAAGAAACAGCCGCAGATAAAGTTTCAGATTTGGCTCTAGGTTTCCTGGGATTTATTTCTACTTCATATTTGGTGCTGGAGATAAAAATGAAAGATATCTACAAGGCTGAGAAATATAAACCATCCTAAGCTTCGGAATTGAGATGACAAGGTGTTATTTATGTGATATGATAACGCGTAGAGGTGAGGTAAAAAGTGGACAATAAAATAAAATGCCGTATCGGAATTCATATTTTCTTCTTTGTTCTTTTTTCCGCAGTTACCATTTTTGTGAGTATTTATGATGTTGGTATAGAGTTTTTAAAACATTCTGATATACCTAATCATTTTTTCGGAGGAGTAGTTATGGGAGGGATACCATTATTCATATTGGTTCTGCCCAGAATTCGCAGTAAAGGAATTAAAATTGTTATTACGATTTTATATCTTCCTCTAATTGGTTTCGGGTGGGAATTGTTTGAAATAATAGTATTTGAATTGGGGTGGTTCCCGGGAACTTTATTTGAAGAAACGGCTGAAAATAAAATTTTAGATTTGGCTTCGGGTTTACTGGGATTTCTTTCTACTTCATATTTGGTGTTGGAGATGAGAACAAGAGATCTCTACAGAGCTGGGAAGTATAAATTATCCTAAGCTCTTTTTTTATTTGTTTGAGATTGACAGAAGTAAAAAATGAGAGTACAATATAAAGTTAAACAAATGGAGGTGTTTGACGATGCTCTTAATAGAAACAATTGTTACGGGAATTATGTTATGGCTTGTAGCTATATCCTTGGCATACAAGGAAGCACAAATGGAAGGAAGGAATCCGTGGGCAGCGGTTTTGCCCTGTTGGAGAAAAACAGTAAGTTGGTTCCCGAAAGAGTTGACGGGATATCATGTTGGGCTTGTATCGTATACGCTGGCACTGACAGTATTTACGGCTACAGTTTGTATGTTTATTCTGAAGACTTACGGGATTGAAATTCCCACAGAGTTATTTGGAGTTTTAGCCGTGTTTTTGTTTAGCTTGCTGGTCCTACTGTCCACTTTTGAGGATTTCCTTTGGCATATCGTCAATCCGTATCAAAATGAATACGGACTCCATACTTTTACGGAGAAGAAATATCCCGCGTTTAAAGGAATATTTATCTGGATTATGCCGATTGATTATCTCTTCACTGTGGCATTATCGTTTATACTGGCTTACTGGGTCAGTTTAGTGATAGAATGGATAGTAATTGTTGTTGTGTTGTTGATTATGACAACGATAATAACAACGATAAGACAAAAGTTTTTGCAAAAAGAGGAGGTAAGAAGTTGAAGATAGAAAGAAAAGATGCATCGATTATTGTAGCTGCGATTGCTTTTGTAGCTGTAATAGTTATAGGCTTTGCGTCTATTCCATTGTCGGTGGATAACGATGAAAGATTGTTATCAGGAATAGCAGTGATCGCAATAGCATCAGCAGTGTCCATCATGTCTTATATTTTGATATGGGGAATGCTAAAATTGCTAAAAAAAAGTAAACAATAGTGTGGCATAGCTTAGCTTGCCGCTCTTTTTTTGCTCAAAAACCAAATTTATGATATTTTAAAACTACATTGAATATTAATTTTCTGACAATATGGACAAAAGCAATAAAATCATTTATTTCCTTATAACTTCCATTTTTTTCTGTGGGAGTTTTTCTCTGTTTAATAATTTTATTTTTGCGAATAATAATGTGGAGCATCTTGTTATTAGCGAGATTCAAATTGGCGGGGAGACGGTTTATGATGAATTTATAGAATTATATAATCCAACAGACCAAGAAATAAATCTTGAAAATTGGGATTTAAAAAGAAAGACAAAAAGCGGGAACGAGAGCAATATTTTAAATAATATCGAAGGTGCGATTCCGGCTCACGGGTATTTTTTGATTGTTCCGCGGGCTAATTGCGGAGAGAGTAAAACAGAAGATTGCTATAAGGGATTGATTGCTGCTGACGATGAATATACGACGAACAGTTTTATTGCAAAGGATAATACAATTCTATTATATGACAGCAACGAAAATTTAATTGATAAAGTCGGTTGGGGCGGGGCGAGTGATTTTGAAAGCGAAGTTATAATAAATAATCCAGAAAATAGTCAGAGCTTAGAAAGGATAAATATCAATGGCGCTATTCAAGACACAGATAATAATAAAAATGATTTTGTTTTGCGAGATAATCCCGAACCGCGGAATTCAAATAATAGCGTAGATGATTCTGAGCAAGAAGACTCCACTCAGGCCTGTCCGCCTTGGGTGGAAGTTGGAGCCAACGATGATAATAATAATCAAGAAACAGATTCTGATTTTGATCAAGATACTGAAAGCGATAATGATGGCGAACAAGACGGCTCTACACAAGAGACTGGAGCCAACAGCTCAATTCCTAAAATTATAATAACGGAATTTTTGCCGAATCCGGAAGACAGCGATAGAGATAATGAATTTATTGAAATATATAATGATGGCGATGCGGAAGTTAATTTAGATGGGTGGACTTTGGAAGATAAAATTGGCAGAATAAAAAAGTTTGTAATTCCAGACAGGACTGAAATAAACGCTGGAAAATACAAAGCGTTTTATAGCGATGAAACAAGAATAACTTTAAATAATTCAGGAGATGGTGTTGTTTTGAGAGATAATAAAGATAATATTATAGACGAATCGCCAGTGAGCGACTCAGTAAAAGAGGAGCAGTCATATGCCCTGGATAAAAACGGGAGCTGGGTTTTGACTTTAAGGCCGACTCCGGGGAGAGAAAATATAATTAAAGCGGAAGAGAAAATTATTTCCGAAAAAACAAATGAGAAAAAAGATTCCGAATCCTTAAAGGATTCGGAATCTAAGGAACAGAATTATGAAACTAGCGATGCGCAAGACGGCTCCACACAGGCCCGCCTGCCGGACGGGCAGGAGTATGGAGCCAACAACGGCTATGATTATTCTGACAAGATAGTTGTTTCAGAAATTTATCCCAATCCTTTCGGCAGGGACAATAGAGAAGGTAATTATGAATGGATAGAATTGTATAATAATTCTGATAAAGATGTAAATTTAAAAGGCTGGCAGATTGATGATATTTTAGGAAAAGGAAGCAAAGCGCATATAATAAAAGAAAATAAAATAATCAAGGCAAGAAGTTTCGCGGTTTTTGAAAATATCCAAACAAAAATAATGCTTAATAATTCCGGCGATGAGATCAATATTCTTTGGCCTGACGGAGAAGTTGTTGACAATTTAAGATATGAAAAAGCGGATGAAGGTTTGTCATATAATTGGACTTCTGATTCTTGGGTATGGAGCAATGAAATTACTCCGGGAAAAAATAATAAAACTGAAATGATTGTAATAGAAAAGAAATTAAGCAAAAATGATTTTAAAAATAATTTAGAGCAGGGTTTTGTTATGGGCGTTGAAGACGCAGAAGATGAATTGGGCGAAATTGAAGATATGGAAATTGATTATATTGAAGCCGACATAAAAAACATTAAACATTTTACAAGACATTCAAGAGTAAAAATTTCCGGGATTGTTTCCACGCCGCCGGGAATATTTTCTGATAATATTTTCTATTTATCCGGAAGCGGTATCCAAGTTTTTAGCTATGAGGCAAGAATTCCGAGAATTGAGCTGGGAGATAAAATTGAAATAATTGGCAGAGTTTCAGAAGTTGGCGGAGAAAAAAGGATTTTATTGGATAATGCGGAAGATATAAAAATTATCAGCCATGATAATTTAGTTGAAGCTCAACTAACCTCAACCGGAAATATAAATGAATCTGTGGAAGGATATTTAATTATGACAGAAGGAAAAGTTTCACAGATAAAAAATGATGTATTTTCCCTTGATGACGGAAGCGGGGAAATTAAAATCTATATAAAGCCGCAGACAGAAATTGAAAAACCAAAAATAAAAATTGGAGACTGGATGGTAATTATCGGGCAAGCAAGCCAAACATCTGCTGGCTACAGAATTCTGCCGAGATTTCAGGGAGATATAAAACTAAGCCGAGTTTCTGGAACTTCAACCGCAAAAGCCGCTTCGGACATAAAGGAAGCTAAAAATAAAGTTGAAAATAATAAAAATTCATTATGGAGTATCTTGTTTTTTATAATAATAGCGTTTGTTTTGGTTGATTGGGGGAGGATGAAAATAGCAAAGAGTAGAAAGTCCATAAAGTCCATAAAGTAAATAATAATCAATTTAAATTTTAACTAAAAAACCATGAAAAAACTGTATAACACAAGCGGGCATATTAAGCTTAATTTAATTGAAAAAGCCCTTAAAAAGGCCAAGCGAGAAGGTGATCTTCCCAATGTTCCTTCTTCTGATATAAAACACTTTATAGAAAGCCTTGAGGAAGAAATGGAAAAATTTAAATCAAGAGTGGGAACGCAGATAAATAAGCGTGAAATGGAATTTTTATTCAAACAACTAATGCTTAATAGCAACGATAAAATAACAGACAGCGAGCTTCGCGTCATTGAAGAAATCTTGCTGGATAAGGATTTTGAGATTGGATAAATCATATTATTAATAATGTCTAAATTTTTTAAAAAACCAAAAATTATTTTTTCAGTTTTTGTATTATTTATAATTGCTATTTTGTTTTCGTATTTAAAAACTGAAGATCAGATTTATGAAAACAATAGTAAAACTCCAGAAATTCAAAACATATCTCAAGCATGCTTTGAAAATGAATGTTTTAAAGTAGAAATTGCGGACACAGAACAAAAACGGGAAATAGGACTAATGAACAAAGAAAATTTAGCTATGAGTAACGGAATGCTGTTTATATTTGAAAAAGAAGGAATATATAAATTCTGGATGAAAAATACTTTAATTCCTTTGGACATAGTTTGGATTGATAAAAATAATGAAATCATTTTTATAAAAGAAAATGCTGAGCCGTGTAAAGTTGAACAATGTGAATTGTTCGGACCGAATGAAAAAGCAAAATATGTTTTGGAAATAAACGGGAGACTGGCAGAGGAGATAGGATTGAAAGTTGGGAATAAAGTGGAATATAAATAGAAACTGCTATTCTTGACAATTTTCTAATTTTGGACTAAATTTATATCAAATGGAGGATTTATAATGAAGTTTTTACCTATAGAAATTGATAAGATTGAGGCTGTTGGTATTATAGCAATACTATTTTGTATAGCGCTAATGATAGAATGCCTTGCGGCAGGCTTTGCGTGGACTGTGGGAGGATTTGTAGTTTCTTCAGTTGTGCTTGTCCTTATAGGAGGGTGGCAAGCCCCAAGAATTAATAACGATACAAAGGCGACTTGAATTTTAAGCCAGCCTTATTTTTTTTGAATATAATTTTGAAAGATGGTCTATAAAAAAGTGAGAAAAAATAAAACAGGCAAGAAGTCTGTTTTGTAGCTTTAGGGTGCTAGAATTGACAAAAGAGTAATTATGTTTTAATTTAAAAATACAGGACTGTGAGGTGTAACAAAATGGTGACAAAAGAAGAACTGGGATCAATGTCTGGAGATGAACTTTGGGAACGTCTTGTCAATGATATTTCCGGAAAGGACATTGCAAATGATATCGCGAGGGCATTAAGTAAAAAGTGGAAAGTCAAAAGCGAAAAAATAAGAGTTCTTAGCAAGGATGGAGTACTGGAAGAAGAGGAATTTGAAATTAGGACTCCAGATAAAAGTATGGTCGAGATACTTGCTGATAAAGTCATAATTCACTCTTCAGACTATGAACTGATAGTAAGCACAACTAAGGGGTGGAGGAGAACAGGACGAATTATAAAAACTATTGTAGAGGAGGAGCAATAAAAGAAAACAAAACGTTATAAGGAGCATTTAACAGCTCCTTTATTTTTAGAATAAAAAGTATTTGAAATTAAAATAGAAAAAGAAGAGCGGGTGTGAGGACTGCTCTTTTTTGTTCATTTTATAAAAGGACTGTCTTCAAATAAGATAAAAAAAAGAGCCAAAAATGAATTTGGCAAGTTATGGTTTTTGTGTTGATTCCACAAATTGATCCAGGTTAGTTGATTCTGCACCTAAATTTTTCCATGCTTTGTTTGAGAGCGCTTGTATCCTTTGTTTTTCTTTCCTTACTCTCTCTGAGTGACTCTTTGCATCTACCGAACCCAAAAGCGTGTTTGCTTCTATTATTCTGTCAGATTCTTCAGTGTCAGGGCAGAAAACATCTGGATTTGCAATTAATCCTTCAGCTACTCTTAAGTCGTACCAAAGATAGAAAAGATCATCTGGATAGCAGTGTTTAAGCGCAAAAAATTCTTCGTTCCCTTCTTTTTCAAGCACTTCTTCAAGAGAATCTAAATCATAATCATTAACAGATGTTAAAAAATTATGAATTTCTTTAATTTGGCTAAAAACTCTTTTCGAGATTAATTCAATGGGAACAAACATTAGAACCAGCAATGAAGACTCTACTTTCTGATCCATTGTTTCTCCAACGATTTTTTCTAACTTTGAAAAATCATTAACCACTTCTTTTGCGCTTTTAAGAGCTTCTTCTATGCCTGAAGATAAATCTTTAATGTTTTCTTCTATATTATCAAAATGCATGTACAATACCTCCAATTATTTGCAGTTTAATAGATAGATAGAAAATGTCAAGCACGTATACCCATCACATACAAATAATTGTCAATAGCTGATATATTCTCATTGACCAAAACACCTTTTTTTGCTATACTTGAATAAGTTAGAGTGTTGTTAAATGATACTCTTTTTTTATTAGAAATACTTTAAAACTATGTCCGGACATTCAAAATGGTCAAAAATAAAGAGGCAAAAGGGCGTCGCTGACGTGAAAAAGGGGAAGATTTTTTCTCAGCTTTCTAAGGCGATAACTTTGACTGCAAAGAGCGGCGGCGGGGACGCGAGTATGAATCCTGCTTTAAAGCTTGCAATTGAAAAAGCTAAACAGGCTAACATGCCTTTGGATAATATTGAAAAAGCGATTAAAAAGGGAACGGGCGAGCTTGAGGGAGGGACGATAGAGGAAGTTTTATATGAAGCGTATGGTCCGGAAGGAATCGCTCTTATAGTTGAAGGAACTACTGACAACACAAACAGGACTGTTGCGGAAATAAAACATATTCTTTCTCAAAATAATGG
>JAGLXN010000013.1 GCA_023132875.1 Candidatus Parcubacteria bacterium | reverse complement strand
TATACTAAACCCGAAGATTTATACAAAGTAAAAGAAAATCTGGAAAAAAATAATATAAAAATAAGCGATACAGGTTTTGAATGGAAGGCAAAAAATACTATAAAAATTGACGATGAAAAAGTAAACGCGCGGATAGAAAAATTGTTTGAGGCGTTGGACGAGCAGGAAGATATAAATGATGTTTTTAGTAATTTGGAAGAATAGGATTTCAAAAATAAAAAAAGGACGAAAGTTGAACCGAGTGCGGGTTCAACTTCGTCCGTGGGTTTGTTGAGAGAGTTGAGAGTGGGTTTAACCTTTTGGTCTATATGACCTGCATTTTTTCTTTATCTCTTCTGGATCCATGGCTTCTCTTATAGCCAATCCTATATCAAAGTATTCTCTTGGAATAACTCTGACAAAAGATCTTATCTTTGCAGATCCCACAGAATTAGCAAATATTTCTGCTCCTTCAGATTTGAACCGGTAATTCTGCGTTCGTTCTTTCTCGTTGTAGTAGCCAGTTGTATAACCAACCTCAACATCACCTATATCTACAATTGTGCTTGCGCAGAGAAAAGTATCTCTGGCAATCTCGCCGATCATACAAATATTTTCACTTACAAATATCTCATTTGGACTTCTTGTAAGATCATAGATACCGCTGGTTGAACCTACTACTGTTACTCTTTCCCCCCACCATAGATGGCTTATGAATCCAATATTTCCAACTACTCGATCTCCTGAAGAATCCCTGCGGTCATAACCATCATAGGGACTGCCACAGCCTGCTACTGAGACATGTTCGTTTTTTCTAGCTTTAATACTAAAGATTCCATCATCTTGTTTCCTCATAATATTTTCCCTATCTTTTCAGTCAATCCTTCACAGCTTCATCAATGGGGGTTTCCCATCTTGCTCCAGACAGCCGAGTTAGTTGCCTTGAAATCAAGACACCTACTTCGGCGGTCTGGAGAAGTTTAGTTTTTAAAGGGCTTTCCCTGTTGGCTCCATACTCCGCGTGGAACATTTTGCGCAGTTTCATTTTTTCCTTCTTTCAATCCACAATTCTTTCAAATTACAGACTGGAATAAGGGAGGAGAAAAAGCGCCATCTCTCCTCATAAATCCATCTCCATCCTATCAGTTTTAAACTGATAGGATTTTATATGTCTAAACATATTGGAGATGGAAATCTGAATGATATTTCTTATTATCCAAATTTCCATTTCCAATAAGTTTTCAAGGTGCATCTCTGAAAATATTCAGAGGTCGACGAATTGTTTCCTTCCTAATCGTCAACCAAGCAGTATAGCATACAAAAACAAATTTGTCAACGGTAAAAGAGCAAAGAAAATGTATATTATTTGGCAAAATAAAATAACGGTTGTTTATAGCCATTATACGATAATACATTGTTGTCAGTGGATGTTGACAAATAGTGAAAATGGGAGTACAATGAAATTAGATACCGTAGGGGCGGGTCGCGACCCGCCCCTACGATAACAAAAAATATGCGTCAAATTCTCAAACAACTCAACTTCTCTGATAAAGAAACGGATGTTTATCTGGCGGCTTTGAAATTGGGCAGTGGGTCAATTACCGAGTTAGCCAAGAAAGCGAATATAAAAAGGCCGACCGCTTATGTTGTTTTGGAAAGATTAAAAGAAATAGGCTTGGTTTCTTTAAGTAAGAAAAAAGGAAAGCAGATATTTATCACAGAAAATCCAGAGAAATTATTAAAAGTAACAGAAGAAGAAAAAGAAAAAATAATAGAGAAAGAAGAAAAAATAAAAGAAGCTCTGCCGAAATTCAAAGCGCTAAGAAAAAAAGACACTACTGTGCCTTTGATAAAATATTATGAGGGGAAAGAGGGGGTTTGGAATATCGTTAATGATTTAGTAGAATCCAAACAGGATGTCTGGATTATCGCCTCCGGTAAGATTTACGATGTTCTCGGCTTAAAACGCTTTACGAAAGATGTTACTCAAAAGCGGAAACAATTGGACAACAAAGTTTGTATTATTGCTGATCATCATCCTGAAAATGTCAAAGCTTATAAGTTAAAAGAATATTTCAGGGAATATCGTTTTATGCCTGAAACAATTGATCTTAATGCCACTGTTTATATTTATGCCGACAAAGTCGCTTTGATTTTTTTCAAGGAACCCTTGAGCGGCGTTATTATTGAAAACAAAGAACTCTTTTTAGTTTTCAAATTTATGTTTGATTCTCTGTGGAAAGAATTGGAAGGGAAAAATTTACCGGAATAATAATACCAAATTTATTTGATCTATGTCATAATAAGTTTAGAGGAATAATACAATTAATTTTTAATGACAAAATTTTTAAACATTAAAAATTAAGATATTATTTTCAGCCCTAGGCTGATGAGCCTAGGGCTCAAAAAATTACAAAATTACAAAATTAAAAATTTTCATGATTATATTAGGCATTGATCCCGGCACAGCAACAACCGGTTATGGCGTGATAGAAAATATTAAAGGTAAATTAAAAGCCGTAGATTACGGCTGTATTTTAACAGACAAGAAATTAAAAATGCCGGAGCGGCTTGATTTTTTGGGCGAGGAACTGAAAAAAATAATAAAAAAATATAAACCTCAAGCGATGGCGGTGGAAGAATTGTTTTTCTTTAAGAACGCGAAAACAATCATTACTGTCGGGCAAGCGCGCGGGGTTATTTTGTTTGTCGGCAAAAATATTAGTAAAAAACAAGGGCTTGACATCTATGAATATACTCCTTTACAGGTCAAGCAAGCGGTGGTAGGATATGGACGCGCGGATAAAAAGCAGGTACAAAGTATGGTTAAGGCGATTCTTGGCTTAAGCGAAGTTCCTAGGCCCGATGATGCTGCGGACGCGCTGGCAATAGCGATCTGTTGCGCGAGCAGTATTAAATTTGAATCAAGAATTAGGAATTATGAATTATGAATCCAGGCGAAATATTCTTAACTTCAAAATATTATTATAACGACTGAAATATTATAAAATGTTATTTCTAATTTGTTTGCAATACTTTCATTATAAAAATAACAATTGATGAAACTTCATCTGGATTCCCGCTTTCGCGGGAATGACATTTGAATTTTTTCTTAATTCTTAATTCATAATTCATAATTCAAAACCATGTCCGACATAATCCAACTCATCGCCAGTCAGGGCGTGAGCATAGAAACAATTTATTTAATTCTCGCTTTGCCTTTTATTGCCACTTTGATTGCCGCTTTTCGGCAGTTGATTGGAATTAAATCATTCGGTATTTACACTCCGCTTGTTCTCACGTTTGCTTTTTGGGCGATAGGAATCAAATACGGCCTTGCTATTTTTATAGTTATTTTTATAACTGGGACGGTGGTGAGGTATGTTTTGAGAAACTTCCGCTTGCTATATATGCCAAGAATGGCGATTGTTTTAACAGTAATCAGTTTAGCGATTTTGGTGTTGCTCGCAATTGGCGGATATTTAAATAAAACAGGACTGGCAGCAACATCCATTCTGCCGATACTTATCCTAATAACTCTAATAGAAAAGTTTATTTCTACCCAAGTTGAAAAAGGGTTTAGAATTGCGGCGGTTCTTTCAATTGAAACGCTTATTATTTCCATAGCAGGCTATTATTTTATTATCTGGGACACTTTTAGAAGTTTAGTCCTAAACCATCCGGAATATGTCTTATTGCTATTTGTTATAAATATATTTTTAGGCAAATGGACAGGAATTCGCTTGAGTGAATATTTAAGATTTAGAGAAGTTATAAAGAATGTTGATAAATAAAATAATTTGTTATCGGAATTTATCCTTTAGGATTTTATTTACCGTCAAGTAAAATTTTCTTGAAACCCTAAAGGGTAAATTCCGTTTATTTAGATACATTAAACACAATTTAACAAAATGCTGACCCTAATTAAAAATAGCAAAGGACTTCTGGGAATGAATGCCAGAAACCTTTCTTATATTAGGCCGAATAATCTTCAGGGTGCGATTCGTCTTGCTAATAATAAATTAAGAAGCAAGGAAGCGCTTTTTAAAGCTGGCGTGCCAGTTCCAAAGATTTATGGTATTGTTCGAAACAGGCACGAACTGGAAGTTTTTAAATGGGCGGATCTTCCAAAAAGTTTTGTTTTAAAACCTAATCATGGAGGAGGCGGCAAAGGGATAAAAGTAATTTTTGGGCAAAACAAAGATCTAAGCTGGATTTCAACGGAAGGAAAGGCGGTTACGATAAAAGATTTGAAAAATCACATAATGGACATTTTTGAGGGATTTTACTCTTTTTCCGGTACTTCAGACATAGCTTTTTTTGAAGAGAGAGTTCAGCTTTTAAAGATTTTCAAGCCGTATTCTTACAAGGGTATTCCTGATATTAGGGTAATTGTTTATAACAAAATTCCCGTAATGGCAATGCTTCGTTTGCCGACGAAAGAATCTGGAGGAAAAGCCAATCTGCATTTAGGAGGCATTGGGTTGGGAGTGGATGTTGCTACTGGCGTGACGACTAACGCTGTGATGCGCGATCAGTTGATTGAAAAAACGCCAGATACAAAACTTAAATTAAGCGGAATTAAAATTCCTTACTGGAAGGAAATTTTGGAAATTGCGATTAAATGCCAAGAGGTTTCAAAATTGGGATATATTGGCGTTGATATAGCCATTGATAGCGAACGCGGTCCGGTGGTTTTGGAAATAAACGCGCATTCAGGACTTTCTATCCAAATTGCTAATTTGGCGCCGCTTAAATATCGTTTGCAAAAAGTAAGCGGACTGAAAGTAAAAAACGAAACTCACGGAATTAGAATCGCCCAAGATTTATTCGGCGGAGAAGTTGAAGAAGAAATTGAAGATATTTCCGGGAAGCAAGTTTTAGGAATTATTGAGACGATTAAGATTACAGGAATCATGAATCATGAATCAGGAATTACGGATAATGAAAGTAAGCCTGAAATTGCAAAAGGCTCCACACAGAGTATGGAGCCAACAAATAAAATAGAGTTAAAAGCTAAAATAGATACGGGAGCGGACCGTTCGTCAATAGATGAAGAACTGGCAAGAAAATTGGGCTATGAGAAAGTTATAGATGAATTTAATGAAATTATTAAAGATTTAGAAATAGACAGTAGTGCGACCAAGGAAATTTTGGATGAAAAAATAAAAGGCAAATTGGAAAAATGGGGCGATGATTTTGATACAGCGGTTATCAGATCAAGCCACGGCGTTACTTACAGGTTGCTTATAAAAATGAACATAGAACTATCAGGAATTAAATTAATTTCCAAAATGTCAGTGACAGATAGAAGCGATTTAGAATTCCCAGTAATTATCGGAAGAAAGAGTTTGGGAAGATTTTTAGTGGATCCGAGCAAGAGTTATTCTTATTTCAGCCAAGCTTTGGGACGCAGTTCTTTCTCTGATGAGAGAAGAAGAGATATTGACGGGATTATTAAATCAATTTTAGAAGCGGAAAAAAATAAGCAAAAAGAAGATTTATCTCTTAAGGAAAGAATTGTTTTTTATTCGGAAGAGATAGAAAAAGCAGCTGGACAATTTAACGATATTTTTTCTTTTATTGTTCCTTCTGGTTCTGGGGCGAAAAGCTGTTTGGCGGAAATTAATTTATTTTTAGAAAACATAGATAAAAAAGAATATAATCCGATATTCAAATATCCAGTTTTAAAAATTTTTGAAAAAGAGCAATTTAAATCGGCGCTAAAAAAACTAGACAATATTTGTGAAACTGTTCAGCTTGAAAATAGTGATTTGGTAAAAGAAATAATTCAAGAAGCGGCATTTTTAAGCAGAGATAAAATAAATTTTTTAATGTTTGTAAAGCAAAAAGATGAAGCTAAATCTTTTGAATACGCAAAAAGAATTTATGGTGATATCAATGATGATCTGGTGGAAAAAGCTGAGGAAATTTATCAAAAGCTGTTAGAAAATAAAAAAGACGAGCAAGAGGAAGACGAACAAATCGTTTATTTGCGAAAAAAAATATTCAATTCCAAGCAAATTAAAAATAAATTTGAAGAAGCATTGAATATTATGGAGCTTCAGGAGTGGGATATCGCGCTTGATAGAGAAGCGAGCCAAATTGATGTGAAATTTAATTCGGTAAAATATGAATTGCCGACAATTGTAATTCCTCAAAAAAGAAAATTAAATGGCATTGATCTGGCAAAAACAATTATTCATGAAATTATTCATCTTAAAACAAACAGCAATAATAATGAACTTGGATTTGGCGGAGTTGTTTTTGGCAGGGATTATGAACTTTATCAAGAAGGCTTAGCCAGAATAATAAGCGATGATTTTATAAATGATATTTTTGGCGCTGAAAAAGAGCTGCCAAATCCATATTATATTTTAGCGATGAACAAAATAAAAAACGGATCTGATTTCCACCAGACATTTGATTATATCTGCGAGCTAAAAACAAAAGAATATAAAGCAAAAAATGTTGACGGTTATAATGCTGAAAAAATTTCAAAAAGAGAAGCATCATTTGTCTGTCGCAGAGTATTTCGCGGCTTCAGAGAAAGTTTATCAAAAGGAAAAGCGTATTTTCCAAAAGATAAAATGTATTTGGAAGGGGAAATCCTGGCGAAAAAAATGCGCGCTGATAGTTTAGAAAATTATTTAATTGCGGCAAAGATTGATCCATATTTATTGCCTTTGTTTATAAAATTGGGGATAATAGATAAGGATAAGATAAAATATAATCTGGACGGAGATTTAGAAACTTATCGGAAATTGTTTTTAGAGTGGTGAGAAATGTATACATCACATTCTGAAACAAATCTGTCATTCTGAATTTATTTCAGAATCTATTGTATATTACGACTAATCAATTCTATAAATCACTAAACCTTTGAATAAGTTGAAAGTGCAACGCACTGTATAAACAAAAAGACTATTGTGTTTGCGTATTAGATGAAAAATAGTTTGAATAATATAAGTTAAAATGTAAAAGAACAAAGATCCTGAAACAAGTTCAGGATGACAAAGGTATAAATCTTTTAAAAATACCATGCCAAACAAGAACATAATTCTCTTCTTAGGAAGCGCGTATAATAGCAATCTTGATGAAGTGAAAAATTTTGAAAAATCGCAGGGCAAAAAATTCAGGACGGCTATTATAACTTCTCCTAAAATTAATCTCAACGAAAAGCCACCTAAGCAGAAGGGGATGGAGGAGAGGTTTGATTTTGTTTTGAGATGCGATACAAAAAATAGCAAAAGTATTGCGAAAATAATTAAGCCGATCAAAGGCGACGTCCTGATAATTTTTTGCTATTTTGAATCGTGGATGCCGTTATATGCGAGATTGGTAAAATTATTACCAGGCGTTAATATGCCGACAGTAAAAGCTCTGAAAATTTGTAATAGTAAATTTGAAATGAGAAAAAAGTTTATAAAACTATATCCGGAAATTACGCCGAAATTTATGCTGGTAAAAAACGCGAAAGATTATAAAACTATAGCGAAAAAAATAAAATTTCCTTGTATTACAAAGCCATTGAATTTAACGAAAAGCAGATTGGTTATTAAGTCAGACAATTTGAAAGAGCTAAAAAGCAATTTAAAAAACACTTTCAGTAAAATTAAAAGCGTTTACAAAAATGTCCATTCAGAAAGCGAGCCGTTGGTCTTGGCAGAGGAGTATTTGAAAGGAGATTTATATTCTATTGACGCTTATGTAAATTCTAAAGGCAGAGTTTATTTCACGCCGATTGTAAAAGTTGTTACGGGCAAGGACATTGGGATTGACGATTTTTTTAATTACTATAGATTAACGTCAGCTGATGTAAATTTCAATGAAGAGAAAAAAGCGCAGTCAGTCGCTAAAAAAGCGATTAAAGCGACTGGCGCAGCTTCAATCACTTTACATATAGAGTTAATGAAAACAAAAAATAATAACTGGAAAATTATAGAACTTCAAACGAGACCCGGCGGCTACAGAAATGAAATGCTGAAACTTTCTTACGGTATCAAGCACTACGAAAATGATTTTCTAAACAGAATGGATAAAAAGCCGATTATTCTCACAAAATTAAAATCTTACACAGCGGTATTTGAAATTTTCCCAGAGAAAGAAGGTAAGCTGGTTGCGGTTAGAGGAATTGAAAAAATGAAGAAATTAAAATCATTCGTAAGATACGAACAAGCGAAAAAAATAGGCGAGATGTGCGGGTTTTCAAGAGATGGATACATTTATGTTTTGCAGGTGGTTTTGAATTATAAGAATAAAAAAGTTTTTTATGAGGATTTGGAGGGGATGAAAGAGGTTGTTAAGATTATTGTTAAATGAAAAATATGAAAAGCATCAAAAGTATAAAATCCCTAAGCTCCAGATTATTAGCAGAAGAGGCTTTGCGAAGAGGAATAACTGTTAAGCATCTTAATCCGTATCAAGATGATGAAGCTTTTTTGGAGCTTGATTATAAAAAGCATAAGGAGTTTATAATTGGGCAGAGAATATCTAAAACTTCTCTTGAAGCGTATTGGATACTGGAAAATAAAGAGCTAACAAAGGAATTTTTAAAAAGAAACAATATTAATGTCGCTACTGGAAAAGTTTTTAAAAAAGATAATTTTGATAAAGTTGTTGTTTACTGCGAAAAAATAAAGTTTCCCGTTGTAATAAAACCAGTAGCTGGCGCTCATGGCAAAAATGTTTATACGAACATAAATAATAAAAAAGAATTAAAAGCAGTTCTTAAAGAAGTTTTGAAAAAAAATAATTATATTCTTACAGAAAAAATGTTTTTAGGAACTGAATATAGATTAGTTGCCACAAGAAATAAATTTTTAGCCGCGACAAATAGAGTCCCGGCCAATGTTATTGGAGATGGAGTTAATACTATAAAAAATCTTATCAAAATAAAAAATAGAGACCCGAGACGAGGTAATAGTTTTACGGAAGGCAAGCCATTAATTAAAATAAATATAGATAATATTTTAAAAGGTAATCTTAAAAAAAATGGTTTGAGATTAAATACTGTAATTTCTAAAGGAGAAAGAATATATTTAAGAAACAATTCAAACCTTTCTACGGGAGGAGATAGTATTGATGTTACAAATTCGATTCATCCTGATTTAAAAAAAATTGTGATTAAAGCAGTACGCGCAATTCCCGAACTTGTCTATGCGGGAATAGATTTGATGATTAGCAAAGATGTTTCTAAAAAACCAACAAAGAATAGTTATATAATAGTAGAGATGAATTCGTCTCCTGGGATATTTATGCATCATTTTCCCTGTAAAGGCAAATCAAGAAATGTTACAAAAGAGATTATTGATATATTGTTTCCAGAAACTAAAAAATCAATTAATAAATATGAAACTAAGCAATAAAAACATTGTATTATTTGTTGGGAATGTTCCTGATAGGTATATAGAGATAATGGGGGGCATAGAAATAAATATAAATTTAAAAATTGTTGTTTTTCTTGATAATAAAGAAAAACTTTTATTATCTCCAGAGTATAAAGAAAAAATTCACAGCATTATTAAATGCGATACAGACAGTAAAAAAGAAATAAATAAGAAATTAAACTTTATAAAAAAAGATGTTTTGATGATTTATTACATTTTTGAAAAAGATGCTGATTTTTATTGCGAAGTGCTAAAAAATATCAAACTTGAAAATAATCCTCCAATAGAATCTATTAGAAAGAGCGTTAATAAAATAAAAATGAGGAAAGCTTTTTATAAATACGATCAAAACATGATTCCTAAATTTATGCTCGCGAAAAGCAAAAATGATTTAGAATTAATATCAAAAAAAATAGGATTTCCTTGTATTTTAAAACCCGCTCATTTAAGTAAAAGTAGATTAGTAACTGTTTCTCAAAATGAAAATGAACTTAAAAAAAATCTGAATAAAACTTTTGGTGTAATTAATAAAGTTTATAAGAAATGGAAAATAAAACCTGTTCCATTAATACTGGCAGAAGAAATGATGATTGGAAAAATGTATTCGGTAGATGTTTGTATTGATAGTAGACAGAAAATATATTTTACTCCAGTTGTTGATTTGACTACCGCAAGAGATATTGGAATTGATGATTTTCATCATTATGCCAGAATTTTACCGTCTAGTTTGAGTAATAGCGACATTAAGAAAGCTTATTCTATCGCAAAAAAAGGGATAATGGCTCTTGGGTTAAAAAATTCAGTGGCGCATATAGAACTTATGAAAACAAAAAATGGATGGAAAATAGTTGAAATTGGTTCCAGAATAGGAGGGTATAGGAATAAGATGTTAAAAATATCTTATGATACCAGATATTTTGAAAATTATTTTTTAATTGGATTAAATAGAAAACCTGTGTTTAAAAATAAACCAATTGCATACTCTGCTGTTTTGGAATTTTTTCCAAAAAAGGAAGGGTATTTAAGATCTATAAAAGGAACTTACAGAATTAAAAAATTAGATTCTTTTTCTGAAATGAAAATTAATAGTAAGATCGGTGATTTTGCTGGCTTTGCAAAAAATGGATATTTAAATGTTTTGTATATTCTGTTGGGAAATAAGAATAAAAAAACTTTTTATAAGGATTTAAAAATAGTAAAAAGTTTAATTGAAATAGAAACAAGCAAATCAAAATAATTTAATTTATTCAATAAAAAATATGAAACAAGATTTAGAATCAATAATTTTTGAAACCCAAAAAGCGGAACAAGAGAAAAATACTCAAGACGAAAATAGAAGTATAGAAAAAGACAAGGAAATAAACCCAGAATTGAAAGAATTGATGGAATATTCAAATGAAATAAATGATATTGTGGGAAAATTTGATACATTGTTTTATATTGAGCCAAAAGGAAGGGATGAAATAAATTATGATGAGGAATTCGAGTTGTTTTTTGAAAAAATCAAAGATCATCTTGACGAAAAAGAATATCTCAAGGATGATAAATATTCTGAAATGTGTCCTGTTTTTACTTATCCAGAAATAGAAAAAATAAATGAAAAAGAATTGAAAGACAAAAAGCAAGATCTAGACGATTTAGAAAAAAAAATTAAAAAATGTAAAAATGAAAATATTTCTAAAATTGCTTTTGAATTATTGGAATTAGGGAATGCCAAAGTAGATTTCCATAAATATTTAAAAAATGGCGATTCAGAAAACGCCTTTGAATGTTCTAAGATTATTTGGGGAGATATTGATAGTGATTTATGCCAAAAAGCAGATGAGGCATATAAGCAAAGAATAAAATTTTTGAAAGATAAAAGCGAGAAAACCGAATTGGAAAATATGCTTGAAAATAACGAGTTTGACGCCGAAGATATAAAACATTATTTTGAGTTGGCGATAACAAAAGCTGGATTAGAAAATAGTGGATATGAAGTTGTTATTGATGATAGTGTAACTAATCTTAGAGTTAGCACGAAAAATCCAAAATATGATCATCCTGTTGTTTTGATACCTCCTAACAGAAAAGTTAACGGAGTAAAATTGCTTGAACTTATAGCTCATGAAATAGGAAGACATGTGGTAACTAATATTTATAATGAAAAACAGGGATTTAAGGAAACAATGGGAAAAGATTGGAATGTGTTTAATGAAGGAATTTCATTAAAGAGTGAAAAGGAAATAAAGAAAATAGTGTTCGGAGATTCAGCAGAAAATTTTGATTATGACATTGATCATGCGTATTATATTTTAGCAATGGAAAAAATTAAAAATGGTTGGAATTTTGCTAAAGTTTTCAAATTTCTTTATGATTTAAGTTATGAAGAAGAATTATATAAATGTAAATATTATGATTTAGAAAATAAATATAAAGAGTTAGATGTAAAAAATAACGATATAAAAGAAGAAATTGCTAATTTAAAAGAACAAAGCAGAGAAAAAGCAATTGATGTTGCTAAGAAAAAGTGTTTAAGAACTTTCAGAGGGTTTGATCCGAAAAAAGGGAAATTACATTTGCCAAAAGATATAATTTATTTTAAGGGAGAAATTGAAGTGTCTAAAATGGAGCAGACAGAAGGAGGCAAAAAACTGGAAAAATATTTGCGTCTTTCAAGAGTGGATCCTAAATTTATACCATACTTAATAAAAATGAATGCTTACATTGACGAGAAAGGTTTGCAAATGGCGAAAGATGTTGCCAAACAAATCTGGCAAGACAGGGGCTGGCCGGTGGATTATATAAAAGACAAAAAGTGGTATGAAGAAAACACCCAGATGGACAGGCATTGGGCGTATCGTAAAGAATTTATGAATAAGGATATGACGGGATTGAAAGGTGAGGAATAAAATAGTGCTGGAGTGCACCTCTTTAGAGCGTATCGTAATTTTATGCTTTGTCTATTTGCAGACAGGTTAAAACCTGCGCTCCAGAGAATTTTCAAACGCGCAATTCTAAAATTATTGCTTTATATTATTCTGTAAATATAAAGACCAATCAAAAAACTTTTTCCATTGCGATTTTAAACCAGGCGGTAAAACTTTCTGGATTTTTTTTAATTTCTTTTTTTAATTTTTCCATACCAATCCATTTGTAATCATCCGCTTCTTCAAGATTTAGTTTTGGCTCGCCGTCAAATTTTCCAGTAAAGACATGGTCGTATTCATGTTCGGTTAATCCATTGTCAAATTCTGCTTTATAAATAAAGCTGCCGATTTTTTTCAGTTCGCAATCAAAACCCATTTCTTCTTGTAATCTTCTGTGCGTTGCTTCTTCCAATAATTCCCCTCTTCTCGGATGGCTGCAGCAGGTATTTGTCCACAGCCCGCCACAATGGTATTTTGTCTTCGCTCTTTCTTGCAGAAGCATTTCATTTTTAGAATTGAAAACAAAAATAGAAAACGCGCGGTGCAGTTTTCCGTTTTGATGGACTTTCATTTTTTCTCCACTTCCAATTTCTTGATCGTTTTTATCCACTAAAATAATTTCTTCTTTCATTTTTCTGCCTTTTAAAAATTATATTTTATTTTAACATAAAATAGTGGCTTTTATCAAAATTTTCAGTATAATAGAAGATAGAATCAATACAATAAAACAAATGTTCAATTTTCTCAAAAATCTCAAAAAAGAATATCTTGTTGTTTTCTTAATGTCTGTGTGCGTTGTGTTTTCGGGGAGTTTGATCGCGCCGATTGAGCAGAGATTTATTTCTTCTCTGACCGAGAACAGCGTTCTGATGGGATTTACATTTACTCTTGGAACTTTGAGCTTGTCTTTGTTTGCTCTTATTTTTGCGCGGCTTTCTCGAACATACGGCAAAAACAAATTTATAATTGCCGGCGCAGCGTTGGGAATTGTTTATCCTCTTATTTATGCAACCTCAACGAACATTTTGCAGTATATGGGAGGCAAGATGATTTTTGGTTTTGCCGGCGCGATGATGGGGCCGCTTTTATTTGCGTATCTTCAGGAACATCTTTCGACAGAAAAAAATCAAGGAAAGCTTTTGGGATATTTATATTCCGCTCAGTCAATCGCGGGCAGTTTTGGAGCAATACTTGGTGGGTTTGTCGCTGATAAATATTTTTTAGGAGCGCCTTATTATTTGCAATTTGCAGTTCTTCTTATTCCGTTTTTATTAGCCTTGAAGTTTTTTGGCAAAGAAAAAGAGGAAATCAAAAAATCAGAAGAAAAATATAATTATCTTTTTGGAATCAAATATATTTTGTCTAACCCATATTTGTTATATCATTTAATTCTGGAATTTCCTTTTAAAATGAATTGGGATGTTAAAATTATTCTTTATCCTTTAATCATTATTTCTTTTGTTGATTCTAATGTGATAACGGGTAGTATATTTGCTACGCAGGGAATAGTTGCGATGATTGTTCTTTTATACGCGGGAACTTTTGTAGACAAAAAATCTTATATGGCAGGTATGAAAATTTCTTTTTTAATTTTAGCTTTTGCTTCTTCTATAATGGCATTTTCGACAAATCTCTATATGTTTTGGATTTTTGCCGCATTGTTTGCCGTCGGTGAAGCAATAAGTGGTCCGTCTAAAGGAGTTCTGGAAATAAAAAATATTGAAAATGAACATAGAGCAGAAGTAATCGCAATTTTTTCTATATTTGGATGTTTATTTGGGGCATTATCTCCGTTTTTAGCAGGCATACTTTTGACTATGCTGGCGCCTAAAATGGTTTTACTTTTTTATTCACTTTTAATCTGGATATTTTTCGCAATTGCGACGGTGGTTTTAAAAGTGAGATTAAAGGCGCATTATAAATAACCCAAGACTTACGCGCCTAAGAAGTCCGACCTCTCCGCGTCTTTTTTTCACTTAAAATAATACTTTATATATAACGATTAGTTGTAAAATACAGTTAAGATGTAGAGAGGTCGGACTTCTATAAATATCAAACGCGTAAGTCCTATAACCATTAAATTATGAACCACAAAGAAATAAAACTTTTTTATGCCAGTAACAGCATTTTCACTTTTGCCAATTCAATAATTGGAATTTTTATCCCCCTATATTTATTTGAAAAAGGTTTTTCTTTGTCTTTGATTATTTTATTTTTTGTCATAACTCAATTTAGCCGCTTAATTTTTTTGCCAGTTAGCGCTTGGCTTTCAAGCGCTATTGGGGCAAAAAAAATTATCGGTCTTTCATTTGTTGTGTCAATAATATTTTATTTAATATTAGATAAAATTGATTATTTATCAAACGGCTTTTATTTGAGCGCTCTAATATATGGAATAGTCCACGCATTTTTTTATTTGCCATTTCTTGTTCATTTATCAAAAATGTCTCCTGATAATAATCGTGGCAAGATCTTGGGAAAATTTAATATATTTTTAGCAATTGCGGGAGCTTTAGGACCTATTTTGGGAGGAATAATAATAAGCAGCTATGGATTTAGCGCGGGATTCTCAACGGTTATTGTTCTTCTTGTTCCTGCTATTTTGTTATTATTGTTAACTCCTGAAATATCAAAGATTAGAAAAATTAATTTTAGAATTATTAATATTAAAAAAATTTATCCGGATTTAATCGCCAATGGTTTTTTGAATTTTCAAATTTTTCTAAGTTACGCGGTTTGGCCTATTTTTATCTTCCTAATTGTTTCAGAATATGATAGAGTTGGATTGATTCAGACGATTTCTTTATTTGTGTCTATTGTAGTTTTTTATGTCCTAGGTATTTGGGTGGATAAATTTGACAGGAAGAAAATATTGCTATGGGGGAGTTTATTTAGTTTTTTTGCTGACATAATGAGAGTATTTGCCAGTTCATTCGCCAGTGTTCTTCTTTTAAATACTTCTTCGGTTGCTTTTGAAAAAGCAAAAAGAATGGCTTGGGATGCTAAAATTCAGGAGCATATGGACAGAGAACCTCGCACAGAATATATTTGCTTTTTTGAAATAGGCGGAACATTCGTGGCTTTTATTCTTCTTATTCTTTTTATGTTGTTGATTCAATCTTTTTCATTAAAAGATGCTTTATTTTGTGGAATTATTATAAGTTCGTTGTCGGGTATATTTATAAATTTAATTAGAAAATAATTATTAACAATCTTGGTTCATTAAATAGTTTTGTTTGTTTATTCACTTTTAATCTGGATTTTCTTCGCAATTGCGACTATAATATTAAGAGTGAGATTGATGAAGAATTTATAATTATAATTGATTCGTTAGGATAAAAATATGTTTAAAGAAAAAAATTTAGATTTAGGCGGGGAACAAAAAGTAAAAGCTTATGTAGAAATGTCGGAAAATGAGAAGGTAGAATTTAAAAAGGAAAAAGAGGAAGATCTTGAAGAATTAAAGGACTTTTTAGTGAAGTACGGTATTCCTGTAAAGGAGAAGGAAGCTGAAGTTACAACAGAGGAAGAAGAAGTTGAAGGTGTAAAATTTAGTATCGTAGAAGAAGAAAGAGGAGAAAAACTGAAATTAATTATAGAACAAAAATACGGAGAGGGCATTTGGGGCTTGAGTAAAAGTGATAGTAGTGTTTGGATGTGTCTTGATCATGAAGATTTAAAATCTTTCGAGGAGAATCAGAGATTTGACGCAAATACAAATATAGATTTTGAAAAAGAATATCAGAAAGGATCTCCAGAAGGATATCAGGGAATAATTTTTGAAGATATTGAAGAAAATGAAAAAGGTGAAACAAGAATGAAAATAAGAATAACTGCTGATCATCCTGTAATGGCTTTTGCTAGTTTTCTTGGAAAAAATAAGGAGGTTTACCTTCCGGGAGATTTTAATGGTTGGAATGCGCCAAACCCTCTTGAATTTAACGAAGAAACAGGAGAGCTTGAAGGAGAAATAGTTTGGAATAAAAAAAAGAGAGCTCAATGTAAAATAGCGATTCATATTAAAAGTAAATTTGATAATGGCGGATGGAAAGATAATGCTAAGCAAAGAATGGAAATTGATTTAGAACCAAAACAGGGGTTGGATAAATAAAAAAATAAGGAAGATTCTATTATTATCTTCCTATTAACGATATCCTTTCTCCTAATTTTTTCTTCTCCTCTTTTTCCTCTTTTTCTTTTTCCTTTAGTATTCTCCTAAGATATGTTGCTTCTCCACTCATTTTATCACTATAAGAATAGTAACAAGTTATTAGTATATGTCAATCTACAATAATTTATAAATAATCTAACACCAAAAAAATGAGAATAGCTCAAGTTGTTTCACTTCAGGAGAGCGTGCCGCCGAAGGGGAAAAATGGGTTGGAATTTGTGGTCCATTATTTGACGGAAGAATTGGTTAAGCGCGGGCATCAGGTAACTTTGTTTGCCACAAAAGATTCAAAAACAAACGCGCGATTGATTGATGTCTTGCCCTTTCCAGCGGCGAAAAGAGGGTTATTTGGCTGGGGCGGAATGGATTATTCGCTGACGGCGATGGCAAAAGCCGCTGAAATGGCGGATGAGTTTGATGTGATCCATACGCATATCGGATCTTCCGCTTTTTACTTTGCGGACTTGATAAAAACGCCGATCGTGGAAACAGTTCACAGCCCGATTCATAAAGTTCCCAGAAAGAATTTATTAAAAAAAGAACTTTTTAATAAATATTGCAAGGACACAATTAGAAGATACAGAAAGGGGCAGCATATTTTTGTAAGCAAAAATCAGATGGACAGCTCTGCCTTGAAAATAAACAGCAAAGTTATTTATAACGGCATCGCGTTGGAAGATTTTAACTTTCAGAAAAAGCCTGGCGGCTATTTTGTTTATTTAGGATATATTACACAAAATAAAGGAGCGCACATTGCGGCGCAGGCGGCAAGATGGGCAAAAGTAAATTTAAAATTAGCAGGCAGTTATAAGGGGTGCGAAGAATATTTTAAGGAAAAAGTAAAACCGTATCTTAAGAAAAATAAAATTGAATATGTCGGCGTTGCCAGTCCGGCGAAAAGAAATAAATTATTAGGCGGGGCAAAAGCAATTTTAGTTCCGGTTCAATGGGAAGAGCCGTTTGGATTGATTATGATCGAAGCAATGGCCTGCGGTACGCCTGTAATTGGCTTTAACAAAGCCGCGGTTCCGGAAATAGTCATTGACGGCAAGACAGGTTTTGTTGTTGAAGATATGAGAAAAATGGTTAGTGCGATGAAAAGGATAGATAAGATTGACAGGGCTAATTGCCGGCAGCATGTTGAGAAAAATTTTTCCGTGAAAAAAATGGTTGATGAGTATGAGAAGGTTTATGAGAGGGCTATAAGGAGTTATAAAAAAGAAAGATAATGAAACTGATTTTGGCGTGAATGCAATATTTAAATATCAAATATCAAAATCCAAATTTCAAATCAATAATAAATGCTAAATTTTAGTAAAACAGCGCTTGAGCGCTGTTTTATAAATATGTGCTTTTAAAATTGTCAAATTTAAGCTATACTTTAATAGTAATAAGCAAAATTATTATTTATGTCAAAACCTCTTAAAATACTTTTTGTGACAACTGATCTATCTCCCTTTTCGAAGGCGGGCGGGCTTGGCGATGTTTCAAGATCTTTGCCGAAAGCGCTTTCTAAGATAGGTCATGATGTCAGAATTATTATGCCTCGGCACGGAGTTATAAATGAAGAAAAACATAATATAAAACTGATCAAAGATAATTTAAAAGTTAGAATTCAAAAGAACACGGAGATAAATTTCAGGGTAAAAAAAGGAAATTTAATTGAAAATTTACCAGTATACTTTGTAGATAAATTTAAATATTTTGGAGGGAGGAATAAAATATACGGCTATAAGGACGAGAACCAACGATTTATGTTTTTTAACTTCGCGGTTTTTGAAGCTGTGAGGAATGTGGATGGCTGGATTCCTGATGTGATACATTGTAATGATTGGCATAATGGGCTTATTCCGTATTTATTAAAAGCTAATTTTCGTAAAGAAGAAATTTTTAAAAAAACAAGAACAATTTTTACAATTCACAATCTTACTTTTCAGTTTGGCAAAGATTGGTGGGCTATAGATAAAAAAGAACAAGACGACGGGATAAGCAAGCTGCCTGATTTTAAGGATAGGCATAAAATTAATAGAGTTAATTTTACCAGACGGGGAATTATAAGCGCTGATATAATCAATACTGTTAGTGAGCAATACGCTGAAGAAGTAACGCAGAAAAAATTCGGGCAGGATTTATATGACATACTGGCAATAAAACATGAAGAAAAAAGATTTTTTGGGATAATAAACGGGATTGATTATAAAGAATATAATCCGCAAACTGATCCCGGTCTTTGGAAAAATTATGATTATAATTCTCTTGAAAAAAAAGTTATAAATAAAATGAAGCTGCAGGAAGATTTCGGGCTTGAAATTAATGATGACATTCCTGTGATCGCGATGGCGACAAGAATTACGGAACAAAAAGGATTTGATTTAATTTTAGAAATCATAGACGCCTTGATCAGGCTTGATATGCAATTGATTTTAGTTGGAAGCGCCGATCCGTATTATAAAAAGATATTTAAAAAATTAAGCAAAAAAAATCCGAAGAAAGTAGCTACCCATCTGAAATTTGAAACCAAAAAAATAACGAGAGTTTATGCCGGATCTGATATGTTTCTTATGCCCTCGCGATTTGAGCCATGCGGACTAGGACAGATGATAAGTTTGCGATACGGATCTATTCCTATTGTTAGGGAGACGGGAGGACTTTCTGATACGATTACAAACTATAATCCGCGGACAAAAAAAGGAAACGGATTTGTTTTTAAAACTTATGATCCAAAAGACCTTCTTGTAGCGATTGTTAGGGCATTAGAAACTTATAAATATAAAAAAGACTGGCAAAATCTTGCCAAAAAAGGGATGCAAGAGTCTTTTTCATGGGAAGTTCCCGCTAAAAAGTATGTTTTACTTTATAAAAAAGCGATAAATTCTAAAAGGGAGAAAACATTTATGTATAAAACAATAAAAGATGTTAATGAAAAAATTAAGGAGCTGGCGAAAAAAGAGGGTTTTAAAATTACAAAGCC
>JAGLXN010000012.1 GCA_023132875.1 Candidatus Parcubacteria bacterium | reverse complement strand
GAGCAAGCGAAGGTTCAATGGACGCCTCTAATATGCTCAAGCCATTGTTAGCAAGAGGAAAATTGCACACAATAGGAGCAACGACTCTTAAAGAATACCAAAAATACATTGAAAAAGACGCCGCGCTAGAAAGAAGATTTCAACCGGTCTATATTAATGAACCAAGCATAGAAGACACAATTTCAATTCTGCGCGGAATAAAAGAAAAATACGAAGTTCATCATGGAGTTAGAATTACAGACTCAGCTCTGGTAAGTGCCGCGACATTATCTTCCAGATATGTTTCTGACAGATTTCTTCCGGATAAAGCCGTTGACCTCGTGGATGAAGCCGCATCAGCTCTCCGCATGGAAATTGACAGCATGCCGGCAGAGCTGGACAAAGCAAAGAGAGAGCTTAGGCGATTTGAAATTGAGAAAAAAGCTCTTAAAAAAGAAAAAGACAGAGAATCCAAAGAAAGGCTTAAAGAACTTGAAAAGACAATCGCGGATTTAAAGGAAAAAAGCAAGGACTTGGAAATTCAATGGAAAAACGAAAAAGAAATAATTTCAAAAATAAGAAACTCAAAAAAAGAAATTGAGAAATTAAAACAAGAAGCCGAAATTTCTGAGAGAAACGCGGAATTGCAAAAAGTAGCAGAAATTAGATATGGTAAAATTCCGGAGCTGGAAAAGAAAATCAAAGACGAGCAAAAAAGACTTATTAAAATTCAGGGTAGCCGCCCGATACTTAAGGAAGAAGTTTCCGAAGGAGATATCGCGAAAGTCGTTTCTCGCTGGACTGGAATACCTGCGATTAAAATGATGCAAGAAGAGTCAAAAAGGCTCGCGCGCATGGAAGAAGATATGGCAAAAAGAGTTATAGGACAAAAAGAAGCAATAAAGGTCGTATCAAACGCAGTCAGAAGAAGCAGAGCCGGAATCGCGGAAGAAAATAAGCCTATTGGATCATTCATATTTATGGGACCTACCGGCGTTGGAAAAACAGAACTTGCAAAAGCGCTGGCGGAATTTATGTTTGATAATGAAGATGCCGTAATTAGAATAGACATGAGCGAATACATGGAACGCCATGCTGTCGCCAGAATGATTGGATCTCCTCCTGGCTATGTAGGCTTTGAAGAAGGCGGACAGCTTACTGAAATGGTTCGAAGAAAACCATATTCGGTTATTCTCTTTGATGAAATTGAAAAAGCGCATCCTGAAGTTTTCAATATTTTCTTGCAAATATTGGATAATGGAAGGCTAACCGACGCGAAAGGAAGAATTGTTAATTTCAAAAATACAATTATTATAATGACATCAAACATCGGCAATGATGTCATTCAAGAATACTCATCGTTGGGATTTGTAAATCGCAATAGCAAAAAAACTATAAGGGAGAAAGAATTTGAAAATAAAATAAAATCTGAACTAAAAAATCATTTCAAGCCGGAATTTCTAAATCGTATTGACGAAATAATTATTTTTCATTCACTTTCTGAAAACGAAATAGCGCAAATTGTTGACCTTCAATTAAAGATCGTAGCTGAAAGGCTTTTAAAACAGAATATAAAAATTGAGGTCAGTGAAAAAGCGAAAAAGCTAGTCGCGAAAAAAGGATACGAGCCGTCATTTGGAGCAAGACCGCTTAAAAGAGTTATTCAAAATGAAATACTTGATGAATTGGCCATGGAAATAATTGAAGGAAAATTAACCGAAGATGACATTGTTAAAATTGATGCTGAAAAAGAGAAGATTATATTTAGGAAATAGGTCAGACTTCACATATTTATCGGGGGAGAGACTGACTATTCAAATTTCTTAGTAATAAATCAACTTTCCACAATAGATGAAAATAAAAAAATATATCAAACTTGTCGTTCCATCTTTCGTCTTTTTTGTAATGATGGAGTTTTTCTTTAAAAGTTTTGGATTATCATATGCTTCGCTAATTACTTTATTTTTAATTTCAGTTTTAAGCGCTTTCTGGATTACAAGATATAAATTTCTGCCAATTATTTTAATTACGCTTTGGACAACAGGAAGTGTTTTATTTCTAATAACACTGGACGAAAACGTTTTTCAACAACTATATATAGCGGCATCTTCGCTTATATTCGCGTTCGCGCTTATTGGCTTGTATAGATTCTTTATTCAACAAGAAAAATGGATAAAAAAAGAAGAAATAAAGTTAAAAGTGCTGGATTCCGGTTTTAATTTAAATCAAGCTATAATTTTAATTTCTATTTTTTTAATATCAAGCGGGATTTATAGCCTGTATCTTGATCTTAATTTGCCGTTATGGATAATTCTAATAATAATTTTTACGGCTATATTTTTTTCAACAATATATCTTACAAGAATAAATTTTCTAAAAAGCAAAGCTCATGAATTTTATCTTGACTCCTCAAGAAATAAGACATTTAGTTTTTACTCTTTTCTATTCGGTCTTATTGTAGTAGAATTAATTTGGGCGATAAGTTTCTGGCCAGCAAATCATTTAACGGTAGGAGCAATTGTTTTATCAATATATTATCCTTGTTGGAATATACTAAGAGATTATCTTAGAAATAATCTTTCAAAAAAAATTGTAATTTTAAACTTTCTTTTTTTTACAACCTTTTTATCCGTAACCCTTCTAACGGGAAACTGGAAAATTTCGTGAAAATTAATAATATAAAATAAATTAAGCTTCGCGTATTTCAGAAGTCCGACTCCGAAGCTTCGAAGTCGGACTTCTGAAATATTTATATTCAAATTCCTTAACAATAAATTATGAAAAACATAACCATAAAATCTCTAAGAAATAAACAAAAAGATAAAATTGAAACCGCGGAAAATTTTTTCAAAAAACCAAAAAATGAAATTGATGAAATAATAGAACGGCCGTACAAACCAAAAAGGATTAAAACAATCTTAAAAACAGTATTTTTTATAATTTTTGTCCTGATAGTAGGAGGCACGGGCGGAATTTTGATAGACAGAGCTATTCTTCCTTCTTTACTGATAAAATATCCGGAGCTTAATCAGTATGAATTTCTTAAAAGAATAAATGAAAGAACGACCATAATAGAAAAAACCGAGGAAATCAGGATATCTGAAGATAGGGCTGTTGTTAACGCTATCAAAAAAGTTTCTCCTTCCGTTGTTGAAATTCT
Source organism: Candidatus Parcubacteria bacterium (assembly GCA_023132875.1). Taxonomy (GTDB): domain Bacteria; phylum Patescibacteriota; class Minisyncoccia; order JAHIHE01; family JAGLIN01; genus JAGLXN01. The sequence goes on along the minus strand of JAGLXN010000012.1, from coordinate 1,693 downwards.
GGAATTTTCAACAGAAAACAGTGATCCTATTTATAAAGGATCTGGAATTATTCTCACAAGCAATGGTTTAATAATCACTTCAATAGAAAATATAACTCTTCAAAAAAATAATTCCGAAAAAGAAAATGTTGAAGCCAATATCATTAAAATAAAACTTAAAAATGAAAAGGTTTATGACACAAAATTAATTGAAATTGATTTGCCTACTAATCTCGCGATTATTAAAATTGAGGAAGATAATTTGCCCGTTATAGCCCTAAGTAATTCCGAAAATTTAGAGCTCGGAGAAAAAGTTATAATAATAGATAATTCAGTAATAACAGATATTATTTCAAAATTTGTTAATGCTTATGATCCAACGGGAACAGTAGAAGAAAATAGCTCAAAATCAGCAACTCAAAAAAGAATAAAAATTATAAATTCTCTAAAAAACTCGTTTAACGGATCGCCGGTAATAAATCTCAAAGGAGAGATCATCGGAATAAGCCAAAGCGGAAATTTATTCATTCCGACAAACGAGATTATGGGTTTTATTGAAACTGCAATGGATAAGGATATTTAAAATATTTTAATAATACAAAAAGACGCGTTGTAAAACGCGTCTTTTTATATTTCTCCTCTAAAATCAAGCAGACAGTTTGAAGAGAGATTTACTGGAACTCTTAATTTTTAAAATTTAGAATTTTAGCAAAAAATCTGCCTGCCTGGTTTTGAAAGGGAATATTTAGATGCTGGCTCCATTGTCCCGAAGGGCTGTGGAGCCTTTTGTGATTTTACCTCTAAAACTTTATTTTTAGTCAATTTAGTAAAGTTTCTAATCAAAATAAAAAATAAACTTTTAAGAAATTATTTAACAATGATTTAATTATATCAAATATTTTGATTTTATAAAATAAAAAAAAGAGAGTGATTCCTCTCTATTTAGATACTTCAATAATTATTTTCGGAACATAGTCGGGGATAACAAGACTTTTCGAATTTTGCCCATCCCAATATATTTTACCATTCACTACAAGATTAGTAATAAATGCTTGCCATCCATGTTCAATCTTATTGACTTCATCGGCAATCTGATCTGCGTCATAATTTTTGCCGACATACACAGGATAGCTAAAAATGATCGGACCCATATCATAATCTTCAGTTACAAAATGCATTGTAACTGCGCTAAATAATATTTTTTTCCGAGAATAAGCCTTAAGAACCTCTTCATGAACATGATGTCCATGCATCCCCTTTCCTCCGAATTCTGGAAGCGGACCAGGATGAATGTTTATCGTTATTCTTGGATCAAGTCCTTTGGCATGTTTTATCCATCCCGAAAGCGCAATCAAGTCAGGCTGATATCTTTCAATGATTTGCCGATATCCCTTCGCGTCCCAAGGGCCCGGAAAATGAATAAACTCAATACCAAAATTGTCCGCAATTTCTTTAACTCCTCCATTTAGATGATTTGATACTACTGCCACAATTTCGGCTTTAAGAACTCCTGTTATCGATCCTTCCACAAGCTTCTGAAAGCCAGATCCTCCTCCTTTAGAACCTCCAGACGCAAATACAATAATTTTTTTTGTTTCTGCCAAATTCTCACCTCTTTTGTGTTTTCTTTACATAACCTAATTTATACTATTTTAATATGCATAAAATTAGTTGTTCTTATATATTATATTAAAATATAATTTCTTGCAAATTT
>JAGLXN010000011.1 GCA_023132875.1 Candidatus Parcubacteria bacterium | reverse complement strand
CTAACCTCTCCAACCTCTCCTCAGCTTTCTTCCAATTCACAATTTTCCAAAAAGCATCAACATATTTCGCGCGATCGTTTTTATAATCAAGATAATAGGCATGTTCCCACATATCAAGCACTAACAGCATTTTAAACGCAGGATAAATATTCGTGTTATGTTTTTCAATCTGCGTTAAAAGCGGCCTCTCTGTACATTTGCAATAAGCCAAAACCGCCCACCCGGAACCTTCAACGCTTAAAGCTGTTTGAGTAAATTCTTCTTGAAACCTTTTAAAGCTTCCAAACTCGCTATTGATTATGTCCAACAATTCTCCATTCGGCTCCCTTTCTTTATCATTTGCCGGCGAAAGATTGTTCCAAAAAAGAGAATGCAAGAGATAACCGCCAATATTGAATGATAAATCTTTTAAAGTTGATTTCATGTCTAAATCCGCATTTTTACTTCTAGCTTTATCTAATTTTTCAAAAGCCGTATTAACACCAGCGACATATCCCGCGTGATGTTTTTGATGATGTATTTGAAGCTGTTCTTCCGATATATACGGCGCAAGCGCGTCATAAGCATACGGCAAATCAAATAATTTATAAAATTTTTCTTTGTTTGTGTCCATATTTTTATTTTTAATATTTATTTATATAACTATAACACGCTTTTTTCTTGAGAAGGGTCGTGATATATTAAATTTATGGGATCTGCTTAAGTATTTTTATCCATCCTTTCAAACGAATAGGGAACTCTGTCCAGATATTCTTTTAAATTAATATCTAAATTATATCCAAGAACATAATCAAAAACTTTGCCGTTTTTTACTGCGATTGAATGTTTTTTATTACTTGTTGTATAAACCTCGCCGCCATTTTCCTGCGCAAATCTTCTCGCTTCTCTATGACACATTCCATATCTTTTAATTTGATCTTCTGACATAGCTTCAGGGTGGAGAGAGTTTTTTTGAGGATTATCAATAATTTCTGGATCATAATTTCCAACTACATCAGACTTATTATTCTCCTCTTTTATATGATTTACAATATTTTCTATCATATTTAATTATTATTAATTTTAATTAATGTCAAACAATCATATCAGTCTGACACGCTCTGGGCAATAATTTTTAGGATTTGATTTTACTGGGACATATTAATTACATCTTTAATTGACCCGTTGGATATATAATATATTTTTCCTTCTTCATCTTTCAGCACAGTGGAACGCATAGTGATTTTGATAACATTCCCTTCAGAACTGTCTATTTTTACTTTATCGCCAATGCCATATTGATTTTCAATTAAAATAAAAAGTCCGGAAACAAAATCCTTGACCAGTGATTGAGAGCCAAAACCAATTGCCAGTCCGATAACACCCGCGCCCATTAAGATTGGTCTTATGTCAATGCCAAATAAATTTAAAACCATAAACAAAATTATGGAATAGATAATGATATTTCCGATTGATACAATAATATGGCCCAAAGTTTCCGCTCTTTTTTCTTTTTGAGAAATATGCGCTTCATTCCCATCGTCAACTATCCGCGCCAGCCGCCTTACGATTAATTTCAAAATTAATCTGCCAAAAAAGAACAAAATAATGATCCAGACAATATCTGCCGTGTTTTGTTTGATAATGTTGATTATAAATTCTTGCATAGTGTTTTGTTTATTATTTAATGACTAAAAAGCTTTTTTATTTCTCGAACTATTTCCGGAAAATTATTCTGCCTAAAATGTCCTCTTCCTTTAAGTTCCTTAAAACTGGCTTCAGGCAGAAATTTCTCATATTTCTTAAAACATGAGAAAGGAACGGAATTGTCATTCCGGCTATGATAGAAAATCAACTTTCCTGATTGGTCTTGTATTTTGCTCAAATCTTTTTTTAACACAAAACCCGCTGAACGAGCAATTGATTTTTTATCATCATATGGAGCCGCGACAAGAATCGTCGCCAAGATCTTTTTAGGGAATTTATTCTCTGACAGATATCTGGCAAGAAAAATCCCTCCCAGAGAATGACCGACCAAAACAACTTTTTTTTCAAGAAAAGGGAACAACTTTTCAAACCAGATTTTCCATTCAATATATTTGGCGTTTGAATAATTTGGCATTGCGGGCATGATAACCTCAAATCCTTTTCCCAATTTATCTCCCAAGGATCTTTTCCAGCCGCCATTTTTTTTAAAATTAATCTCTTGCTTCTTAAGAAAGGCAATGTACTCTTTATAATTTACAAAAACGCCTCCTCCGTGAATGATGATTACTTGTTTTTTCATATAATTTTTTTTAATTATCCAGAGACAAGCCTCCGGGATTTACGCTATGCTACCAAAAGACTAAATCTCTTAAAAATTTCGCGTTTCACCTTTACTATTCTCCTATTCCCTCCTCTGGCGGACAGGCGCGCGAATTAGAGATATGATAAAAACTGTCTAATGACCGGCAGTTGGCTATTTGATAGTTTATAGAATATCTGCAAGCTTCTTTGCTCTTTTTCCAAAATATCGATACTTGATAATATATAAAGATGCTTTGAAGTTGCTTTGACAGACAAATTGATCTCACTGGCAATATCTCCAACTGATGCCTCTTTTTTGGATTTTAAAAATTTCAAAATTGCCAGCCGTCTCTGATTTGCCAACGCTTTCAAAATTTTTTCTAAATATTTTAAATCGCTATTTTTCATAAAGTTCTAAACTTATTTTTATTTACCCTCTTATTATACAACATAATTCCTTATTCTCCTATTCGCGCGAATTAGAGATATGGAAAGACAAAGATAAACAAAAAGTTTTTTGTGTTTTCTAAA
>JAGLXN010000010.1 GCA_023132875.1 Candidatus Parcubacteria bacterium | reverse complement strand
AGGTGAGGGAAATGGCAATTGCTACTCATTTAATAAAAATAAAGGGGAGATTTGATGTCCAGAAATGGACAGAGGAAAAATTAAGGAAGTATGTAAATGAAAAAATTTCCGAGGAGATATATTCTTTCTTCCATGCTGAGACAGAACTATTTCAAATCCAAAAAGGCAGCATTGAAGTATGGGTTTATGTTTCAGCCCTTCCTTCCGAAGCTAAGCTAATTGAAAAATGGATTGATGATCACATAAAGGAAGATGGGATTGAGGTCGGGAAATTTGAAGTTGAAGAGATTATGAGCAAAATTGATCCTTACAACCAAAAATTTTCAAAACACCATGTCATTCTGCATTAATGAAGAATATTTTTATTCTTCTTTTTTTATTCTTTTTATTCTCCTATTCCCTCCAGAGGCGGACAGGCGCGCGAATTAGAGAATAGTTCATTGAATATCTCTTCTATTCTGCATTCAATTTACTATTATAAAGACGAGTCTATTTTTCCTTAATCAATCGGATCATGAAATAAAGCGTAGTCACTGCGAATAGCACCCACCAAAGCCACAAGAGCTTTATGAGATAATCATAAAAGTACAAACCAAACAAAATACCTAATGAAAGAAGGCATACTTTTATAATACTTATCTCCCACCACTTGAAAACCCATGTTCGAAAAATTTTCATATTTTTTTGTTAAGAATTAATTATAATAATTATTATCTTCTTAAACTAAAAGCTATCTCAAGAACTGATTTGTAGCTAAATTATTTATTTATATTTACTATTTGCCTATTCCCTCCAAAGACGGACAGGCGCGCGAATTAGAGATATAAGAAATAGGATTTGTGTTAAAATTTGGATTTTGTTTTTTAGGATTTGATTTTGTTTGGTGCGATGGAGTATAAAAAGCCTATCTTAAAATTCTAGCCATAGCAATAAAAATAAGATAGCGGAAATTAGAGGATGGAATATTTTAGAAATAAAGGAGAAAGCTAGGGTAAGGATTCGCAGGCTGAGCCGTCTTTGTCGCGGTCTAATCTGTGAATATCGTTTTCTAATCCGCCACAATACTCATAAACTTCCATAGTCTGGTTATGGCTTACAAAATCCGAACAATTATATATGTTCGCAATACAATTATAATCATTTAGACTTTCTACTACCTGAACTAATTTGCTTTAATTTTTAAAAGTTGCTCATAAGAATCTTTTAATTCGCGGTTCCCTGGATCAAGTTCAGTTGCCCTTTTATAATACAAAATAGCATTATCTATGTCCCCAGTGTAATAATAGTAATTGCCATGTGCTTGATAGCACCATGCATATTGTGGATCATATTCGATGCATTTATTTGAATGCTCTATAGATTTAGCGTAATTTCCTTCCGCCAAGTACCCATTTGCCAATGAGGCATGAGCAGCGGCATATTCAGGTAACAACTCAATTGCCTTTAATTGATACTCTATTGCTTTTAAAGAATTACCTTTTCTGTTTTCAGAAACACCAAGCCAATAATACGCAACAGCTTTTTCTTTATCATTTTTTGCTGCCGACAAAGCTTGTTCCGCATCATTTTTTTGTTTATCCCAATCACTCGTTATCCAATTCACGCGAGATTCAAGTATCCTTGCGTCATAGTTACCCGAATTATTAAACAAACCGACAGCGCACACAATAAGGACGACTACACTGCCGTGAACATATTTCATGAGCCCCTTTTTGTATTTCAAAATATAGTAAATCAATATAATAGCTGGAACTGATAGAATAATAATAGAAGGAATAGCATCATATCTGGCAAAAGCATAGGAAAAATCTTTTACATCTGATTCTACAAATGTCTTTTGCAAAATCGGCCGGACAGGCATAGACGCAAGAATCAACCCAAGAATTATGGTAACATCATTTAGAAGGGCGGTTCTTTGCTGACCCTTGCTTATTTTTTCATTTTCTTTTTGAGGCATGAGAAAATCAAAAAAAGGCAGACCAAATCTCACCAATCGATAAGCAAAAATAAAAATGACAGTTGCAATAAACGATCTTATTAAAACAGGCACAATAATTTCTGCATGAAAAACACCCTGATAAAAAAGCAATCCCCGAGTAAATGATTCAAAGCAAAATCCAAAAATTAATAACAAAAAAACTATAACTCCCTCTAGAAAAGTAATTTTATACGACACCTTATTTTTTTGAGACATTTTTTGATCGAGCATTTTTTTATTATTACCAGATTAATCGCTATTTTCACTAGAGAACAGACTTATGGACTATTCTCCTATTCGCGCGAATTAGAGAATGCATAGACAAAGATTTTATTTAGTATAACATTAGGTAATGTCATACTGTTAGTTCTTTCAGCGGGAACGGATTTGCAATCCGTTTCCTTTTGTTTTGCAGAATAAAAGAGTTTTATTTCCATCATAGTTTTTTCATCATCATCTTTAAGATAATTTTCTTATACTCTAATTTTCTTCAATAATTTCTTTCGCATAATAAACTTCCCCAGATTCAAAGATGATATTAAAAATAACGAACTTATTATCAGCAGTAAATTCAAAATTATAAATTCTTCCCTTTGTCTTTAAATTACTATCAATTTTTTTATTATCTATACTAACATGCCTATAAATATCATTCATATTATGAAATTCATCCATTTTAATAATACTATACGAATCTTTTTCAGATGAAACAAAAGCAAAATATTTTCCATCCGATGAAAAAACAAGATCCTGATGATACTCACATGAATCACAATTTTTTATTAAACAATTTTTTGAAATATTATAATCAATCTCCTTGTCATCTTTTTGACCATTAAGTACAACATAATAATTCCATGGACAGTTAACTCCACTGTTATACCGGACGGTATAAGCGACATGAGCTTCATCTGGAGAAAAAACAATATTATAAACAGGATTATATTTTATATTTGAATAATATTTTTCAATTTCTTTTCCATCTAAAACTAAAAAATAAGCGTCTTTTCCGTCTTCGTATTCTTTTACTTTTCCCACATAGGTCAAATGCTTGTTTTCTGGAGAAAATTCCAACATATATATTTCATCATATTCCTTTTGCCCTATTCCATCTGAAAAAACTTGCCATTTCTTATTCCCATTAATATTGATATAAGCAATATGTACTTTGTCTGGAGATATCTGCGGCGAAATAACTTTATCACCCTTATAGATCTCTTTTCCATTTAACATAACAGAGTCTCCATCTGCATGCAAAAAATCTCTGCTACTTGGAGAAAAGTCAGGCCAAATGCCACCGGAATATTGTTTTTCTTCTCTTCCGTCATAAACAACATAACCGCTATTACCGTCAAACGCAACATTTTTACTATCAGGAGAAAATTCTAATTTATTGATCATGCTATTTTTTTCATATCTATAACTATTTTCTCCTTCAGCTACAAAATAATACTTGCCATCTTTCTGAGCTATGTAGCGGGGATTTATGCCGAATAACGGCAAAGTCAATTTATAATCCCATTCATATTCCCCGCTCTTATCATCAAATGGTATATTCAAATCGCTGAGTTTTCCGGAAATATAATTTACATGCCGACCATCGGAAGAAAGTTCCAGATAATAAACCGTGCTATTTTTTTGATATCTATAATTATCTTTTCTTTCAACTACAAGATAATACTTGTTATCTCTCCAAGCTATATAACCAAAATTTTTGCCATTTGGAGATAAGGTCAGTTTATAGCCCCATTTGTATTTTTGACTTTTATCATCAAATACTATATCTAAGTCACCCATTTTTCCGGAAGCATAACCTATATGCGCGCCATCAGAAGAAACTTTGAAATTATAAGGATTCACATTTTCAATTTTTTTTATGCTATTATCATTTCTTTTTACAATATAATCACTAATGTTGTTGGCGGGTTTATTTCTATAAACCTTGGTGCATTTTTCCAAGTCATCATAAAATAGAATATCAAATAAAAAATAATTTGCAGGAATTTCATCATTTTTCTCTGAACATATGGCCTTGTACGATTTATTTGGTTTCTCTACGTCAAGAACTTCTTCGGGTGCTACATCTCTTTTGATCGTGTTTTCAGTTATATTGCTTTTTGGCTCTTTATCGGAATTTAATAAATAAAAAGATACTCCCAATATAAAAATTGTAATAATTAACATCAGACCAATAATTATTTTTGTTTTTTTCATATTATTACAACTTATTTAAAATTAATTGTTCCTTATTATCTTAATCTTCTATTCTGTTAAATTATATAACCCATAAACCATCTCACCTGCCCCGTAGGGATGGGTTTCAAACCCATCCCTACAAATCCCACAATCCGCTTTTTGATTTTGTTTGATGCGATGGAGCATAAAAAGCCTATCTTAAAATTCTAGCCATAGCAATAAAAATAAGATAGCAGAAAATAGAGGAATTGGAAAATTATCGTTGTTTTAATGGTTCCATTGTGATGGTAGCCCTATCTGCCGACAGGCAGGCCTGTGGAACCTAAATGCAAACCGTTATTATTCAAATTATTCGCCTATTCCCTCTTCCGATAGATAGGCGCGCACCTGTCCTTCTTAGAAAGAAATTAGAGAACAAAACATTTCCGCCACAAACCGTTAGAAAGTTCTGTTGTCCTAAGTTAGATCATATTGAAACAATTGTACGGGAATGCCTTTTGCCTTGGCTTTTTCAATCGCGTCTGCGGTTCCCAAGCCTTCACTCTGTTCGGATCTTACTCGAAATGCCACGAGCTTATCCGAAGCGTTCACAATATCCGTATTCCGCTGATAATAGATCTGTTTTTTCATTTCTTCTGTAAAATTCGCATCCAGATCTTCGATTAATGCTTTGGGATTAATTTTCTTAAGCTCAGTCAGCTGGCTAATAAGACTTTCCGCCTGTTCATTAGTAATCGTTCCAAGCGTAGCGTGTTTGCGATAATGAGCAGTATAAATTTCAAGAGTCGTAGGTAGAAAAATTTTAATCCTTTCTGCTCTGGGATCAATTTTTAATGCTTCATCCAGCGCAATAGAATCAACGCCCAAGGCACCGCCAGAAACAATGCCATCCCCTCGCATCATAATTTCGCGAACAACATTTCGCACCTTATCGTCAATTTTTTGATTTGTTTTTCGCCAACTCCCGCTGATTCCAAACCATTTCATGTTTTTATTTTAATATTTAGCACGCAAACAATAACTATTTCCTTATTTGCCTATTCTCTCTCCTGGCGGACAGGCATACGAATTAGAGAATGAAATGATAATCTTGAATTGTTTGTTGATAAATTTTAGCCGCCATCGGATTTCAATTTCTAATTATAATTTTTCTAATAAAATTATTTATATTAGTAGCATAAACTAAACATATTGAAAAAGTCATTGCCCAATAATTATCTAAAACATATCTGCTATACAAAAAAATGGCAATCACCACAATTGAACCGATTAAAATCTCAGATTTTTTTGCTTGAATGTCTAATATAGAACCTGAATTTATAAAATCATATCTGAAAGCAAAAGCTAAAAATAAAGCATTAAGATAATTTACTAATGGAAAAATAACGCTTAAACCATGAGAAGAACTCATTAAGTAATTTGACGCACTCAATCCAATAAAAACATTAACTACGATCATAAAAGAAAGCATAATATCTTTATTCTGCCTAGAAATCTTTTTATCATTAAAAGCATAATAGATTGACAAAAGAAGGCCCAGTAAGATAAACATAAGAACTATTGCAAAGATAAAATCTGCCATGAAAAACTTTATAACTATTTCTTGTAAAAAAGGCTCAGTAATTAATATAAGAATAGTTATTAAACTCGTCAAAAACATAGTTGCTTCTGTATATTTTGGAAACAAAAAACTAGTGTTTTTAAAAAATATTTCTTTTAAACTCATATTTTATATTTTTAAACTATTCTCCTATTCCCTCCTCTGGCGGACAGGCTTATGGACTATTCTCCTATTCGCGCGAATTAGAGATATAAGAAATAGGATTTGTGTTAAAATTTGGATTTTCTTTTTTAGGATTTGATTTTGTTTAGCGCGATGGAGCATAAAAAATCTATCTTAAAATTCTAGCCATAGCAAGAAAAGTAAGATAGTAGAAAAAGAAAGAATTGGAAAATTATTGCTAATTAATCAAGCATCTTTCAGGCCCTGCCAAAAATGTTAAATTATAAACAGTAATAAAACTAATATACTAAAAGTAAGTTGTTTTCTCTGGCAATGAATATTCAGCTTATTATTTGAGTGGCCCTACAGTTACATCATCAAAATACACACTATTAGCTACTCCCTGACCTAACGCTTCTATACCGACACTGCCTGAGAGTAAAGGATCATTGTCTGTATAATCAATTAATGTCCCGCCGTTAACATAAACCTTGATATTGTCGCCTTTGGCCTCTATCCTAATATGGTAATAAGTATCTGAATCAAATGAATACTTTTGTGTTTTTAACTCAATATTCTTTTCTTCGCCACTTTCCTTGTTTAATGATAATTGGCTACCGGTAAAAAACAGCATATAAGCGCCGGAAGAGCCGCCTTCGCTAAATTTAGATCTGACATAAACAGGGACATGCGCGCCTGCCAGCCTGATCTTGAATTCAAAGAAATAATCAGTCCAGGCCCGATCGCCAAAACCAGAATAAACTTGATCGGCTTTATTTGTCAGTACTCCGTTTGATTTATCAGCGGGGAACAGAATAGTCCAGCGCGGATCATTAGTAAAGCTGGCATTGCCCTCATTAAAATCATCAAAGAGATAATACTCTAGATGTTGGCATTTCTGGGTTTGATAATTGAATTCATCTCCGGTCATTTTATTGCTGTCATCGCAGTCCGGGCAATCTGCCAGGCAATCAAGGCTGGTTTCCGCGCCTTGGTCGCAAACACCATTGCCGCAGCAAGGAGTAATAATTTGATTAAGGCATTTCTGGGCATAATAATCATATTGATCTTTAGTGCATTCATTCCCGTCATTGCAATTTGGACAGTCTTTCATGCAGGTTATATGGGTTTCTTCAAGTTCACAAATACCATTACCGCAGCAGACCTTGTCAGGGACCGGAGCATAAACGCATTGTTGTTTGTGGTAGTCATATGAATCTATAGTACAGTCATTATTATCATCGCAATTGGGGCAATCAGCAGCACACGACGAATAGCTTTCGCCTGTTTCGCATATTTTATTAGAGCAACAATTTATTTGATATTCTACCTGGCACGCTCCTGCCTTGCATGTTTCCTTTCCACAGACAACTTCTGCAGAACAATCAGGTTGCGGTCCTGAAAGTTTAGCATTAGAACATTTGTATTTAGTTGCTTTAGAACAGATATCTTGGGTGCAGGGATTCTGATCGTCACAAGAAGCCGGACACTGTGGCCGCAAAAAATAAACAGCCGCAACCGCGCCCGTTATAACAATTACCACAAAAATGATTATTAAAAGTTTTTTGTTGTTGGCTAAAAAATTCATAGTGGCTGTATTATAAAAGCTCTTAAATAAAATTGTTGAGAAATTTTATAAATCTATAAAAATATTAATATTATACTCTTATAATACAACTTTTGCCAAAAAGTTACAAGCAATTGTATTAGTCAATTGTATTAATTTTTTCTTTTTTAGTGTTTGATTTTGATTAGCGCGATGGAGCATAAAAAGCCTATCTTAAAATTCTTGCTATAGCAATAAAAGTAAGATAGCGGGAGTAAGATATTGTTGGAACGTAGAAAGCTAGGGTAAGGATTCGCAGGCTGAGCCGTCTTTGTCGCGGTCTAATCTGTGAATATCGTTTTCTAATCCACCGCAATATTCATAAACTTCCATAGCCTGATTATGAGTTGCAAAATCCGAACAATTGTATATGTTAGCAATACAATTATAATTATTTAGATTTTTTTTGCGAGCTTCCTTTTTTGAAACAGATTTTGCTTTCACTTTTGCTTTCTTATCTAATCTCGAAGTTCTATTCTTCCTATTTTCATGACAGTGATATTCCCCTGTTTTTCTGTTCGTATGGCAACCATCCGCATTTGTTCTTCCCGAATGCGCAAACGTAAAAGACGAGAATAAAAATCCCCAAGTAAAAATGCAAATAAATATAAATTTTATCTTGCTCATAGTCATAATTTTACGGCATTATCGTAAAGCCTATAACAATCGCAGCACCAAGAATCACAGCAGACATAATAATCGATACGCCAATATTTCCTTTTTTGATCTCTTCCCACTCATCTATCGGAGTCAACTTACTAAAAATCCTCAACATAATCGGCAAGGCAATCGCCATAGAAAACGCGCCAGTCAAAGCCCATCCGAATGTAATTAAATACTCATTTAAAATCGCCATGGTTTTTAAAGTTAATGGTTAAATTAATATATAAAAATATTTATTAAATTTATTTTCCCCTTATTCTCCTATTTCCTCCAAAGGCGGACAAGCACGCGAATTAGAGATACAAGAAGATTAAGATTAAGATTAAAATTAAGATAAGAATAAGTAAAAGTTTTTTGTGTTTTCTAAATTTTAGGAACTGGTATAAACCAGTTCTCGCAAAGAAATTTGCGCAATTCCTAAAATTACATATATACATTATTTTTTGCATCAACATAATTGTCATATACATGAATATACACACTGTTTGATTTCATCGGCAATTCTTCTTCGTTATAATTTTGCGGCAACTCATATATGTAATCATTTATCGCGACTTTTACCGCGGCGCGGCGCGGCTGAAAATTTCGCCAATCCTGTATCAGTAGCTCTGTCTTTAATTTCGCAAGCAATTCCACGGCAATCTTTTTTACATCGTCTTCTTCTTGCGGAGTCAACTCATCTTTCTTTAATAAATCAAAAATCGCTAGTTCTTCTTCTGAAAGTCCTTCTCGCGTAGCCCTCTCTTCCTCCGCGCTTAAATCATCGGCAAGTTTTTTAAGCTGTTCAAGCACACTGTCAATATCACGACTGCCTAAATTGTATTCGCTAATTAACTTATTCAGCCGTTTTAAAAATTCTTCTCTGATTTTGTTTTTGCGCGCCATATTTTGAATTTTCTCCTCAAGATCATTCTGGAGCTTGCGCATCAGCATTGCTTTTTTATCCTCACCGAAAAACTCTTTTAATTTATCAAAATCAATGCCGCTTAAATCAATCAGCTTTGGAACAGTCTTAATTTCTCCAGTAAGAATTGAACGGTCCAAAAGATCCTCTAAATCTTTTTTTACCGCGGAAACATCAATATCTCCGCTCACAACCTCTTTTATGCGAGATAATAGAACACGCAGCGCCACAACTTGCGCGTAATATTCTTCCGCTTGTGGATCAGGCAAAATGGCACTGTAAAACTTTTGGCATTCGCCCACCAACGATTGAAACTTTTTCTTTATCTTATCTGTTTTCAAAAGCGTATTCACAAAGACATCTAACAAATCAATTTTTTCCTGACCTTCGGCTTTAAGCAATTTATCCAGATTCAAATTCCGCTTTTGCAAAAAAACACAAGCATCTCGCAAACTTTCTTTAAGAAGTTCTACTAATTCATCTTTTGGCTGAATAATATCTTCTACATCATCTCCTTCCTGCGTCGCGTAAATCGCCAGCGCTTTTTGCAAATTGCGGAAAACACCGACATAATCAACTATCAGACCATTGGTTTTTCCGGGGTAAACACGGTTGGCGCGCGCGATGGTTTGCATCAGAGTATGATTTTTCAACGGCTTATCTAAATATAACGTCGACAAGTTTGGCACATCAAATCCCGTAATCCACATCGCGCAAACAAAAACAAGCCGCAAATTACTGTCAGGATCTTTAAATTTTGTTTCCAAATCTTCATTTATTATTCTCTCGCGAATCGGTTTCATATTAATATCAAACTGCCGCATATCATCAATTTCATTTTGGCTTTGGCTAACCACAACCGCCATATCAATATCCTCATACCGCTCAATTTTCTCGCGAATACGCTCTTTTTCCCTCTCGTTATTAGCGTGCGCAAAATCCATACGCAACTTACTTATGTATCGCTCCATTTGCTCTTTGACTTTTATATACATCCGCGCGGCGGTTTTTTTATCAATAGAAATAACCATTCCTTTGCCATCAAACCCGCGATTAACAAAATGACTCACAATATCTTCGGCGACTTTATTCAACCGATCTTCACGCGTGATAAGATGATAAAAAGTGGAAAATTCATTTTCCAATTTTTCCTCCGCCTCATCCTCCAATTCATAAAAATCCATCACGCGCGCCATATCTTTTTTAAGATTTTTATTTACATTATCCAATTTTGGCACGCGATTTTCATAAAACAAGCGAACAGTCGCGCCGTCGCTTACCGACTGCGCGAAATTATAAGTAGAAACATAATCGCCAAACGCTTCTTTTGTTTTTTCTTCCCCGACAATAAGCGGCGTTCCAGTAAAACCGATAAAAGACGCCTTTGGAAGCGCGATGCGCATATTTTGCGCCAAGCGGTCATATTGTGTGCGATGCGCTTCGTCCGCCATTACAATTATGTCGCTCCGCTTTGAAAGCTCTGGCGGTTTCTCGCTCAAATCTTTTGTGCCGAATTTATGAATAAGAGTAAAAATATGACGATGGTCTTCTTGCAGGAGATTTCGTAAATGTTCAATTTTATTCGCCCGCACTTCATCTTCATATACCGCGCCACAGGCGGCAAAATTTTTGTAAATTTGCCCGTCAAGCTCGGTTCTGTCTGTTACGACAACAAAAGTAAAATTTCCAACGAGTTTGCGAAGAACTTTCTGTGAAAAGAAAACCATTGAATATGATTTTCCCGACCCTTGCGTATGCCAAAAGACGCCAAGACGCCCTTTGTTTTCTTTCCTGTTTTTCACTTTTTCCATAGCACGATTTACTCCCAAAAGCTGAAAATATCGCGCCACCGCTTTTTTGGTTTTGCCCTGCCTTTCATCAAAAAGTATGAAGTTTTCAATAATATCCAAAAGCCGCTCTTTCCCGCAAGTCCCTTTTATTACTGTCTCAAGATTAACCTTTCCTTCCTCGTCCTCGCTATCAACTTTTTTCCATTCATTGAAATGTTCGTATTCACTGGTGATTGTGCCGACTTTGCTTTCAATGCCATTGGAAATAATAATGAAAGCGTTATACCAAAAAATTTGCGGAATTGTGTCTTTGTAATCGCGAAGGTTATCATTATACGCGTTGCGCAGATTTTTATGTGCCGCTTTCAATTCAATAAACACTAATGGAATGCCGTTTATAAAACCAATCAAATCAGGACGCCTTGTGTGTAATTCGCCAGTAATCCACATCTGCGACACCAGCAAAAAATGATTGTTTTCTATATTATTAAAATCAATTACTTTTACTTTGGCAATTTCCATCTCTCCTTTATCATTTTGTATCTGTACTGATACGCCATCGCGAATTATCTGCCACAGTTCGCAATTAGCGTTCACCGCGCTCATCGCCGAACGATTGCGGGTCATCTCTTCAACCGCGCCATCAATCGCCTCACTTGGCAAATCAGAATTCAACTTTTCAAGCACTGGGCGAAGATACTTTACAAGAATCACCTCGTTTCTATTCTCCCGCCCAAGTTCTACGTCGCCTTCATCAGAAAACGCATTCACAAAATTCTCCGCGCCCCAAAGCCCGCTGAATATTCTTATGGCTGTTTTTTCTATTAAATTGTCTTCTGAGAATGGGTTCATTTTATTTTTTGGTTATATGTTGAACACTTAATGCACGATGCTGTTTTGCTCGAAATTCATTTGCCAAACCAATTAATTCAAACTTTGCTATGCTTGATTTTAATTTATTGCTCTCGAATGTTTTTTTAGAAAAATCATGTTTCGTTGCAAAAGCTAAGACATATTCTCTCTCTCGATCAAATAATCTCAAAAATTGTTTTTCAGACAAATTATTATCTTCTTCTACAGACCATTTTTTATAATATTCTTTTAATCTTTCCTTGCCACCATTTTTTATATCATCTTCAATAATATCAGCAGCAATCTGAATTTGAGAACACGCATCTCTAACAGATGCACCAAAACCATTTTTTACTTGAATTATAAATAATTTTTTATCTTGAACATACAACAGATCAAATAATTCTATTTCACCATTACCAGTTAGAATAAAAATCTTGTCTCCAAGATAAAAATTCTTTGAAACTTTTGATTGCTCTTTATTAAACTTATTTTCAATATATTTACCTTTGGTATTTTTATTCCATTCCATGAATGGAACACTATTATCAAAAACCCCATCTGCTCCAAAAATCTCGTCTATAAACATATTAGATAAACTATCTAAAAATGTTCCCATTGGCTTATACCATTTTCCATCTACCAAAAAGTATGTGGTATTATTATGTTCTACTTCTCCATGAAAATATTGCGTCAAATTTTTCTCAATCTTAAAATCATTATCTGTTTTAGAAAACGAGAAAGTTAGCTTTTGAAAGCACTTACTAAACTCATCAAAATCAGTCAAATTAACAATATTCTTTTCTTTAATGAATTTTAAAACATCCTCGGCGGATGGATAATCTGTGTAGGGCAACTCAATATTATTTACACTATATTTTTGACCAGCAAAAAAGTCAAATACTTTTACAGGATGACAAAAATCAAAATCTCCTGCCTCATTATATTTATCATCTCTCAGTATAGTAAATATTTTTTTCAATAGTGCTTTTTGTAATTTATCTTTTTTATCTTTTTTACTTTCTTCTTTCAATGAGTCAAGAAAAGAAAGTTTGATTAAAGACTTCTTTGTTTGCGGTGGCAACTTTTGGATAGCATTGATCAATTGAATAATTTCTTCAAATGTCACAGACTTTCTAAAAGTAAAAGAGGATTTCATTTCAGCATTTATAGCTTTTTGGGAGTTTATGTCAAAAATCAATGATAGCTCTGGAACAGATTTTATTACATCCTTATCTATTTCTCCCATCAATTTCTTCCATATTTGCCCAAATGTTTCGCTTTTAGAAAATGAATAAGTGCGCCTATAATTTTCTGCTTTAGTATAAGTAACACTTGTTAAATCTCGGGTTTCTTTATATTTAAATTTCCCTAAAAATATCTTTTTAGCAATATCCAAAGGAAAACTATCATCAATATAATCTTGAATAATAAAATATCCGGCTCCAGATGTTATAGCGAAAATATCATTTTCATCGTATATGAAGCATACAAAATCATTATTGGTGTTAGTAAAAATATTTTTGTTTTTATCATTAGCAATATCCGTATTAATTTTATCACCCAGAAAATATTTCCATCCATATGAAAATCTTTTTCTGTGCAACACCAACAACTTTTTATTATTAAACTCATTTTTAATCAATGGGACAATATCTATATTTCGTGTTTCATACTCTCTATCCTTTTGTTTTTTATCTGTTTCTTTTAAAAAATAGTTTTTTTTAATTTCCTCAATAATATTCTTACAAGATAAATTACCATCACCAAAAACCTTTTTATCTATTTTCCATATTGCAAGATTGTTTTGTTTATTCTTTTTACTCATAATATTTTAATTTATATCTTAATTTCTATGTCTACTAACTTTGACAAAAAAATCTTAAGTTTAACGTAGATTCTGGTTTAAGTTAAATATCATCTAATCTTCATCTTTCTTATTTTTCTTTTCATCTTTTGATTTTACTAATTCTTTCAATTCTGCCATATGATCTTCTTTATTCTTGCGCGCAATATACCAGTCGTTAATTAATCTTTCTATTAATCCAATAAGTAACTGCGCTTCTTTAGGTTCAACATCAACAATGATATTTATATCTTTCTCCATATGTGCTCCAATATTTCCTACGCTTCTTACAACATCTATTCCTTCCCATACAATTGGATCAATCTTTTCTTCAAGTGCGTCAATTTCATCCTTTAATCTTTTCTTCTTAATTCTCCAAAAATCACGAATCATACCTTGTAAACATCTTCGCGCAAGCGTCGCCGATGCTTTTGGACTTAAATCACGAATACGACATGCCTCGTAATAATCATTTTGAATAGCCTGTGGAATATAATCTGGCAAAACTTTTGCTTCCGACTCTGGTAATAATTGCCACTCTTGTAAAATTTTATCTTTATACCAGCTACCACGTATTATGCGAGACCTACATAACTGAATATGAAGCCACATCTTTCCACATTTATGATTTGGGCAAGTTATTGCCTGCGAAAAAAGACCTGCATCTCCTTTATCAGATTCTGCAATCACAATCCTTGTCCACTCTTCAAAATAATTTGGATCAGTAATTGTTGTTGGTTGATTACAATATGGACATGTAAAATTTAAATTTGTCATAATATTTTAATTTAATTTATATTAATTTCCCCACTCACCAACTTCGGCAAAAGTAAATCGCGAGTTTGGCGGAGATTTTGATTTTGATTATTTAAATTTACAATTTCATACAAAACTTTTTTTGTGCTCTTACTATACATTTTTAAAATATCATCACTAAGAAATACAATTTCTAATTCCCCAGTTTTTACTGGACTTAAATTTTGTTGCGCTGAACCATTTGCGAGATTTTTTAATCCCTTTTTGAAATCAAGATTACGGAATAAAGCGTAAATAAATTCTTTATAAAATTCTTTTTTAGGATGAAGTTTCGCTACTCGCTGATTTAATAATTGATTCTCTCCAAAAACAATTGCTGTCCGTCCGACATTTCCAGTTAATGAAAGCAATATATCTCTATTAGATAAATTGCAATGCTTTGGCATTTTTTCTGGAATAGCGTCTGTTGTATTAGCTATATCTGATTTAAACTGTCCATCATGCACATTTTTTATTGTAATAATTTTATATCTTCCGCCTTCAATAAAATTTTTACTCTTGAAAGCAAACCCGGATTGTAAATCTATAATATCCCCAACCTTTTTCACCTCCCACCCCTCCGGCACTTTCCCAAATTCACTCTCACTATTAATCATCTTAACTTTTTCATAACCTGGAAAACGAAAATTGACAAACCACTCTTTATAAATCGCCTGCGCCGTCTCCTCCAAAATCTTAATCCGCTTAGTGTTATTCTCAATCAAATCATCATAAGCCGAAAGAACCGAAGCAATCTTTTTCTGGGCTACTATATCTCTCGGGAATAAAACATCTTGATCATAAGCAACATTCCTATTCAGTCCTGGAACTGCAGCATCTGAATTAAGAGAATCAAGTTTTAGATTTTTCAAAAAATAATAAAGAAATCGAACATCATATATAGTCTCATCTTTTTCAATATAAAAAACAGTATCAATAGGACAAAAATCTTTAGATGAAAAATATATAGTTCCAATAGAACCTTTTCTACCAACGATTATGCCAGGGGCTTCAATAAAATATTCGTTATGAGTATCAACAATTCCCCCAGAACCATAAACTGGAAATTCGCCAGCTATTCTTTTTCTTTGTGGCAAAGATTTTCCATACTTAAACTCACAAACATCCCTCAACTTCACCCTCCGCCATTTATTTTTTTGTATTTGCATTGTAATCATTTATTGATTGTGTTAATCCATGTATATATACCAGAAGAAACAATATTCCAAAAAACATTTTCTGCGCCATCTTTAAGTTTAGATAAAACAGAAAAGGCTTGTTTTTTATCTTTTTTTTCTATCGCTATTTTTAATTCTTCAAGTAGTTTTTTCACCTCTGGAGTTAATTCATTTTGAGAAATTTCTATGTTTTGGTTTACATTCGGAGACTGAATATTAATATTGCTATTTTGGATATCTTTGAAGCTATTTACTTTAATTGTAAACATTTTTCCGAACTCTTCGGGATCTTCTACAAGATCAATGCCATCTTCAGTTATTTTCACTCCATGAAAATTGAGAAATTTTTTTCCCATGAATTCTGCTTTAATTTCCGCAAAACATTTTCCATCTAAGTAGTGTATTTCTTGGTCTAATTCATATTCTTTCAAATCAAAACCTCTCTTCACTAAATTTTCCTGCAACTCATTTACTTCAACCATAAACTTGTGCCGCAAATCATAGAGAATTTCTAAAATATTTTTACGAATTTCTTTTGTATTTTTTGTAGTCATTTTTTATTTTATGTTAAATTTTCCCTTCCATAATACCAATAATTTTATCTAAAATACCAATTTCTTTCCGTTTTTTATTTAAAAGTTTTTTGGGAAATATTTTTTCATAACTTCTTTTATCGCCTCGTTTGCTTTTGCTAATATATTTTTTCTCAAATTCTCTCTTATACCAACTTGAGCTTTCAAACGAAAAATTTTTATCTTCCAAAATTGACATCAAAAATGCTTCTAAACACGGATTATTTTCTATAAGTAAAATGTTCTTGCTTTTTGCGTCTTTGCGTATAGTTGTCTCAAGTATTTTGTCGCTATCAAAAATGACACACGAATAATCATCACTTCTACCGCTTACAATTTTTATTGTCGTCCCTACAATATCATCCGGATTACCTCCACCGTTTTGGTCAATCGTTACTGCCACTCCGCTATTCCTGTTATAAATACTTTTAATGTGTCTTAGAAAAGCTTTCTCACTCCGTCCTTCGCAATAGAAAAACGCTGTCTTTTTCGCGTAGCGTATTTTTCTTTTGTATGGGTTAGTGCGAGACATTTTTCACTTATATTAAAAATCAAAATTAGGCGTCGCTCCATAGGCGCCGGCAAGATACTTGGCATAATAATTATCTTCTATTCGCACATTGCGCATTTCATCCAAGCGCCATACTTCACTACAGCCATTTTTATCTTTCTCTACAAACGCAATTTGATATTTATCAAGCTTATTAAGCATCTGCGGATTATGCGCGCTAAATATAATTTGCGCGTCATAAGGATTAGTTTCTTTTGATAAAAACAAATCAATCAGCGCCGGCACCATAGCAGGATGCAGATCCGTGTCAAATTCATCAAGAACGGCAACACCGCCAACAGACAAAACGGTTAGTATATTTTTTAAAAGACCAAATAATTTTTGTGTTCCCGCTGATTCATAACTAAAATCAAGTATCTTTTTTTTGTCTCCAAAAGTATGCAAACCGGAAATTTCATAATACATATCATTTTTTTTATTTTTCTTTTTTAAAATTTCTATGCCAGAAAGACCAATATCAAATTTAGCGATTAATTCATCAGCACGTTTTTTGAGTTCTTTGTTTTTATGAAAAAACTCTGCAGCATTAAATATATGATAATCTTTGTCGTCAATTTTTCCTCCTTCAAACACATTTGATTCTACTTTCTTCCAAAAATCAGCAATTAAAAAACTCTTCTCATGATTAAAGCGAATAGCGGTAGCAACTACCGAACAGTTCTTGCGAACAGCTTTTTCCATATCACGCGTTAAGCCGAATTTTTGTGAAAAATTATATGACTGAGTTTTTTCATCCCATTTACGGTTAAATAGGGTTTTAAATTTTGTCGTTCCTTTTTCTTTCAGTTCCTCAGCTAATACTTTCTCAGCCATTAGTTTAACAAAATAACGATAAATTTTTCCTTCCACTTCAAAATCTACAGACAACTCAATTGGTTTCTGTTTTTGATTGCCAAAGACAAAAGATTTTACGGTAATTTTATTTTCCGGATCTTCAAAAAAAGCCGAAGTAATAAACCACCGCAAAAACTGCAAAGATTTTAAAAGGTTTGTTTTTCCTGATGCATTATGTCCAAAAACAGCTAATGTTTTTGAAAGCCGTAATTTTGCGGGAGAAGTAAAATACCCTTCTGTTTTTGGAGCTTTCTCGTGAACCACAAAACTTAAGTTGTTTTCATCTTTGAAAGAATAAAAATTCTTTAATGAAAATGAATGGATCATATTGATTTAATTTAAAAAATAATAACCTATTAATAGATTATCACAAACATAAATTTATGTCAATATCTAACAAAGTTTTGTCAAAAACTTATTTATACACCATATAATTATGCTTTTACTTATTTTAAATCGCCTAACAGGTATAATATATATATGTACTATACCTCTGCTATACCTGTTAACATTATTTTAGCAATTCTTCAACATTATGACTTATCTTTTTTTCTAATTTACACGCTTCTTTATTAAGTAAATTTAATTGGTCATTTAACTCTTTTAAATTTTCCCTAAAATCCCCGTCATCATCTTCCTTTTCCTCCACACCCACATACCGTCCTGGATTAAGCGACCAGCCGGCTTTTTCCACTTCTTCAAACGTGGCGACTTTGCAAAGACCTTTAATATCTTTGTATTTCTTCGCACCGTTTTCCTCGCGATAACTTCGCGCGATACCGGCAATTTTGTCTATTTGCCCGTCGGTAAACTTTCTGTGTGCGCGGTCAATTTGTTTATATATATTCCGCGCGTCAATAAAAAGAACTTTATCTTTCCTATTCATCTTCTTTTTTCCATTATCAAAAAACCATAAAGTAACTGGAAGTGTAACATTATAAAACATATTTGGACCAACTGATACAATCACATCAACTACGCGATTTTGAATAAGTTTTTTTCTGATTTCTTTTTCGCTGTGTCCAGCATCGCTCGCGGAATTTGCCATAACAAACCCAGCACGCCCGCTTTCATTGAGCGAACTCCAAAAGTGCTGAATCCATACATAATTTCCGTTATCTGCCCGAGGCAGTCCATACGGAAAACGAGGATTATCTTTGATTCTCTCGTAGTCAATTCCGTTCATATTAAACGGCGGATTTGCCATTGTAAAATCAAACTTCCCAACACTTTTATGCATATCGTCATAGTAGGTATTCCCCTGTCGGATATCGCCTGAAAGCCCGTGAATTGCTAGATTCATTTTGGCAATGCGCACTGTCTGCTCTGTTTTCTCCTGTCCGTAAATAGCAATTTTTTGCGCCGCTTTTTCCCGCGCTCCATTTTCAAGATGCCGTTTTACAAATTCATGAGATTGCACAAACATACCGCCACTGCCGCAAGCCGGGTCATATACGCGTCCGTGATACGGCTCAATGATTTCAACAATGAGCTTAACAATACTTGTCGGCGTGAAAAACTCCCCGCCGCCTCGTCCGTCGGAAAGCGCGAACTTGCCAAGAAAATATTCATAAATCTGTCCAAATGTATCGCCTTTAATGTCATCAGGTATAGAGTTAAATATTTTCAGAAGTGCGATAATCGTATGATTATCAAGTTGTTGATAAGTTTTCGGCAAAATGCCAGAAAGTTCATTGTTTTCCATTTCTATCGCTTTCATTGCGTTATTGAGCTTTTTTCCTAAATTCGCGCCTTCCGGCAAAGAAATCAAATAAGAAAAACTGGCTTCTTCTGGAATATAGAGCACTCCTTTTTCTTGATAATGATAATGCGTAATCGGTTTATCTCTACCAATAGAAATTCCTTTCCGTTTTTTTCTGTTTTTCTTTTCAATTTCCTTTTGCGCTTTTGTAAAACGAATATCCGCAAACTTAAGAAAAATCAATCCCAAAACCGGCTCGGCAAATTCGTTGAGCCGCAATGGAGAATTAGCGCGCAGCTTATCCGCCGCTTCCCATAATTTATTTTCAAGATCTTTTATATTATCATTATCTTTTGCCATATTTATTTTTGATTATTTATACTTTTAAAATTATCTTTAGTTATAATAATATGATCCAAAACTTCAATCCCCATCAACTCCCCCGCTTTTTTTAATCTGTTTGTTAATTCAAGATCATCTTTGCTCGGAGTTGCGCCTCCGCTAGGATGATTGTGAGCTAAGATAATAGAAACAGCTAAGCATTCTATAGCGGGATAAAATACCTCGCGGGGATGCACCAAATTTGCGTTTATTATTCCAACCGAAATCGTTTCCTTGTGAATCAGCTGATTGCGCGCATTAAGATAAAGCACAATAAAGTGCTCTCTTTTAGCAGTTCGCAGTTCTTGTAATTGCGCTAACACATCCTTTGCTGAGTTAATCATTGGCAGATTATTATCTTCAACATCCAAAGCTCTTTTGGTTAGTTCAAACGCTGCTAAAAGCAAACATGCTTTTCCAACACCTATTCCTTTTATTTTTGATAGCTTTTCAAAATCAAGCGCTAAAAGTTTTTTCTTTGGAAATTTACTTAATATTTCTTCTGACACCTTTAAAACATTTTTTCCTTCAATTCCTGTTCTCAATAGAACAGCCATTAATTCGCTATCCCGCAAATTTTCAACGCCTTTTTCAATCAACTTTTCACGAGGCTGTTCATGCTTTGGTAAATTTTTTATTTTTGCCATATTTTTATATTTTATTAAGCCACTCTATAATTTATCATATTTTATATATCTTCCCTTTATTTTTTCAACTGGATATTTTTCGTGGTTTTCTTTTGTTTTCTCTTTTGTCGCTTTTACGATATCAATATCAAGATCATGGGCTAGAATCAAAATATGGTTCAAGACATCGGCAAGTTCTTTCCCTATTTCTTTTTTGTTAGTTTTAATATATTCATCGATTTCTTCGTTGCTTTTCCATTTAAAATGCTCTAAAACTTCTGCGGCTTCAATTGATAATGAGATAGCAACATCTTTTGGTTTATGAAACTGCTTCCAGTCTCGTTCGTCCCGAAATTTAATGATTTTTTCCGTTAGATCTTTTATATCTGACATAATTTTTTGAATTAAATATGTTTATATACAAACAACACGCCTATAAATCTCCCTTAATCCCCCTTTTTCAAAGGGGGAAAATTTAAAATTTACGAAAGCGTATCTATAATTTTATCTATAATCTAATAATACTCTGATTTGTATCTAAAATCAAATAAAAAAAGAGCTATTCTTGAAGAATAACTCATGCGCTTTATCTATCTTGAAATTAACGCAAAGCCGAACTTTTCGTTGGATGGTTTGACGGAACATGCAACCTGAGACGCATTCTCAAACTTTGCGAATAATATATTCCTTATTGTTTCAGCAAGTCCTCTTCCCGCTGATTTGGACTGCTTTTCAGAAAGACCACTTACTTCAGCGATTATCTTGATTTCAGGCCTTTCTTTCAATTTATCTTCTGGAAATAACACTGAAACTTGACTACATGAAAGTTCTATATTTTTTACAAAAGGAATAGTCAATTCCAATGCTCCTTTAACTTCCGAAAGTTTTTCCTGACTTGTACTATCAGGAACACCATATATTTTAACAAATAACAAGCTTTTATCCTCCTATGATATTATTTTTGTGATACCATATCACTATATCAAGATTAGATTAAAATTCTATAAATGTCAATAATATGATTTTGTTTTAAGAAGCAGGTTCGTAAAGGGAAAATACCCCCTCTTGCTCCCTGCCTTTCAGTAGGCAGGCCCCTAAAAGGGAGAGAAATTTAAAAAGATCACTTGACGGCTCAGGGTGACATTGCTCAGAAAGATAGAATTAAATATAAAAAAATAAGGACGAAAGCACGAGGCTTTGTCCTGGAATATTTTATTAAATCAACTGGTCTATTTCGTCAGAAAGTTCCTGGAGATTTGAATTATCAAATAACTTACTATTTCTGACATCAAAATCGATCCACTTTTTGAAAGGTACTTCCAGAATTTCTGAAACC
>JAGLXN010000001.1 GCA_023132875.1 Candidatus Parcubacteria bacterium | reverse complement strand
TCGGGAAGGACGGTGGTTCGAATCCATCCCCCGCAACAATCCAACTCACAACTTATAACAAATAACAAAATTTAAAAAGTGTTATAAGTTATTAGTTATGGGTTATGAATTAATCCGGCAGGGTAGCTCAGTTGGTTAGAGCGCGGGACTCATAAGCCCGAGGTCGCGGGTTCGACCCCCGCCCCTGCTACAAAACAACCTACAACTTATAACCAATAACTAATAACAACCAAAACAAGATGAGAAATAATTATAACAAAATCACTGATCTTCTTTTTGAAATTGGAACATTGCGAAATATGAGAAGAATGCATTGCCAAACGCTTCCACAGGCAAACGACACGATCGCTTCGCATTCATTTGAAACAGCAATAATCGGAATGATTTTGGCAAAAATGGAAGATGCTGATGAGAATAAAGTTTTAAAAATGTGCTTATTTCATGACATAGCCGAAGCAAGAACTGGAGACGCAAATTTCATTCATTCTCATTATGTAGAAGCAAATGAAGAAAAAGCTGTAAAAGACCAACTTTCCGATACTCCTATCAAAGAAGATATAATTGAAATTCTTGATGAATACATAAAGAGAGAGTCAGCTGAATCAATAATAGCAAAAGACGCCGATCTTATAGATCAAACCCTCTCGCAATGCAGTTATTTAAAAGAATCAGAAGATTTGGCAAGATGGAACAGGCACAGTACGAGATTATTAAAAACTAAATCAGCAAAAACTCTGGCGAAAACAATCGCAGAAAGAAATCCGTTTGAATGGTTTTATAATTTTCCTGATGCGACAAAGTAAAATTGAATTTGGAATATTGAATTTGGAATTTGGAAGATTATTCAAAATTCTATATTCCATATTCATAAATTGGGGGCGTAGCTCAGTTGGTTAGAGCGACTGCCTGTCACGCAGTAGGTCGCGCGTTCGAGTCGCGTCGTCCCCGCAAAATAAAAACACCCCTAAAAGGTGTTTTTTAAAATTACTTTATCTATTATATGCTACATTTAACTTGAAATAAGCAAACATAACCTTGATTATACGAAGATTCTGAATTAAAACCTGTACTGAATTTAGTTCAGTATTCAGAATGACAAACCGGAAAATTTAAAGTAGTGCCACTATATCATCTCATAAATATATAAACTAATTCCAAGATAATTCTATAGCTCTCATAGTTTCTCTAAATTTTCCAGAAATCTTTATATTTAAAGTGCTTGGAGCAATTGGATTTACTTTTATTGCCTTATAATAAGAGTTAGCTTCAATAATATTATCTTGTCTTATGATTTCATCATCAATATTAAAATCTGAGATATTAATTTTATTAACATCTCCCAATGGCTTTTTAATTCCACAAAGGACTCTTTCTGCTCCCATGTCCGCCAGGTAATAAGCTTGAACAGAATTAAGAGTATTTCTTGTAATTTTTGTTTGCTTCATTGTCATATTAGTTAAAAACAAACTTATAAAAAGCAATAAAGACATTATGATAAAAACAATAAGAAACGCGATCTGGCCATTTTGATCTTTTATAATCTTTAAAATTTTACTTTCCATAATGCTATTAGTTATATAATCTAAGAGAGATGCTGTCTTGTAAAATAACGTTTGTACCGTATTTGCCTCTTGATTTCACTTTCAAAACTATAGTGATAAGGGGCTGAGTCTGATCAAAAGTTTCAGAAGTATAAAATTTCAAATTTTCTATTATTACATCTGAAGAACTAATGCGCCTTCCGTCCCGCGAAAAATATTCAAATCCTACGCCATTACCACAATTGCCATTAATATCAGATAAGCAATACTTTGTCCAATTCTCGTTATAATTCTTAAATTCTAATTCATCAGTTTCTTTATTTTCCATCTCCAATCGCGGCAAAGCGCATCCAGAATCTGTATTAACAGCGCATATTGCGGTCGCCATTCTTAATTCTCTTGAAACTGTTTCCATAATATAATTCGCTTCCCTTTGTGTCGTGTAAAGTTCTATGATTTTTCTTTGAGAACCGCTTCCGCTCACAAATATACCGACCGTTATAGAAATAACCAAAGAAAATAAAGCAAGAGCCACAAGAACTTCCACTAGCGTAAAACCATTGTCATTGAACTCTAAATCATAAATCATGAATTTTGAATATCTTTTTATTTTTTTATGAAATAACGGAATCTAAAATACAAGAATATAAAATCTAACACCAATCATCATAAAGATACGCTGTAACGGTAACAATTTCCGTTCCATTAAACAATACATGAGAAATTATTCTTACACAACTATCAATATCACATCCAGAAGCAACAGAACCATCTGAACTATTATCTATTTCAATGTATCTTTCAAAACCAGTCTCTTCCCAGCCACCAGGAGCGTTATTGTTTTTCTGAACATAATACCCATTATTGATATAAACTTTTTTATATGCAGTTTCATTGGGTATTTTAATTTTCCATCCTTGATTAATAATATCTGTATCTTCAGGAAAAACTATGTATTCCCCATCTAAAAATTCACTATTATCCAAAAAATCAGAATCCCCGCCGAACCAAATATTATCTCTATTTTGCCTGATAATTTCAATTGATTCCTGGGCAAGATAAATAGCGATTAACTTATTTTTATTATTTATTTCCGCCTTTAAATTATAGTTAAAAAGCGTTAAAATAGAAACAATGCCAACGGTAATGATGGCAATTGAAAAAATAATTTCCAGCAAGCTAAAACCTTTGTTTCCGTGAACAGAAAATAAATTTTTTACTATTAAATATTTATTAATCTTAAACTTCATCCTGTATGGATTATTACTTTGAATTATAAAACTCTTATTGATTCGTTCGTTTAGCGTGAATATTAGTTTAAATTAGTGTTTGTTATAGAAAACACTAATAAAACTAATATTTACGCGAAAATAACTAAAAATAGAATTTCGTGATCCAAGGTTATTAAGTA
The DNA here is from genome assembly GCA_023132875.1 of Candidatus Parcubacteria bacterium. Classification (GTDB taxonomy): domain Bacteria; phylum Patescibacteriota; class Minisyncoccia; order JAHIHE01; family JAGLIN01; genus JAGLXN01. Next base: position 11,806 of record JAGLXN010000001.1, on the reverse strand, counting down.
AAAATCAATTTATCAATCCCGAGTTTTCTACTTTAATTATTTTAGTTTCACCGTCGCTATTTTTAATTTCAATTTCCAATTTTGTCCCCACTAATTCTATAAACACATTGCCATAGGGCGGTTTAAAAACTACATCTACAGGACTTACTTCAGAACCGTCAACTTTCAAAGATGATATTTTTACGCTTCTAGGCAGTTCTATTTCTTGAAATTCCTCTCCTATATCATATATTTGATCTGAGTCTACATCTGCAAAAATTATATATTTTTTTGGATCGCTAATATCAAAACGGATTCCGTATCCTCCTTTTGGAAACGCCCCATTGAACTTTAAAGTGTTATAAGAATAGTTCTGCGCCATTCTTATATCGCCGGCAACCTGCTCTCTTCCTAAAAGCAAATCTTTGCTATTCCGGGCTTTATTATAGGAAGGTAAAGCTATGGCAGCAACTATGCCGATAATGGTCATCACTATAATTAACTCAACTAAAGTAAAACCTTTTTTATCGTGTAACGTGTAACGTGTAACGTGTAACGTTTTATAATTATATTTTTTCATAATACACAATAACTATGAAATAATGTGCGTTATACGTTGTGCGTTATACGTTATACGCCTAGATGTTTATATCATCGTTGTCATTTGGTAAATCGGCATCAGAATGGACGCGACAAGAACCGCGACCGCCCCGCCAAGAACAAATATCATGATTGGCTCAATAATCGCAGTCAATCCGTCAATGGCAATATCAACTTCTTTCGTATAAAATTCCGCTATATCTTTTAATACAACATCCAGCTTTCCAGTCCTCTCTCCTACTCTTATCATCTTTGGCACAAGAGGAGGCAGTTGGTCGCTTCTTTCAAAAGAATATGCTATAGATCCGCCTATCTTTACTTCATCAACACTGTTATGAATTATTTTTTCATACACGCTGTTTCCAACAACATCTCCGGATATTTGCAAGGCATTTATTATGGGAATTCCGCTGGAAATAAGCATTGAAAGATTTTCCGCGAAGCGCGCGACATAAAACTTTTTGAAAATAGGGCTAAACTGCGGAATTTTTAAGATAATGGTATCTACTTTTGATCTTCCATTTGAAGTTTTGATATATTTCTTTATGATATACACCAGAAAACAACCAGCTATCGCTATTAAAATGATATTGTGCTGCATAAAATCACTGACAAAAATCAAAATTTTTGTAGGCAACGGGAGTTCTTGATCGCTCCCTTCAAAAATACCAACTAATTGAGGAACAACAAAAGCCATCATACCCGCTCCCACTAATGCAAACCCTCCCAGAATAACAGCGGGATACATTAAAGCGCTCTTCACTTTGCTGGTTAAAAGATATTGTTTCTCTATATAATCTGACAGGTGCAAAAGCGATTCTTGCATTTTTCCAGACGCCTCGCCAGATCTAACTATGTTCACAAAAAAATCAGAAAAAATATTTGGAAATTTTGATAAAGCAACCGAAAAAGGAACTCCATCCTCAACCATATTTGAGATCTTAAAGATCTGCTCTTTAAAATATGGGCTTTCTTCTTGATCATACTGGATCCTTAAAGATTCTACTAGCGGTACTCCGGCCATAAGAAGAATTGAGAGTTCCTTCGAAAAGATTACTATTTTTTTATGGCTAACTTTATGGAAAACTGCCAAAAGGTTTTTAAGAGAAACCAGTTCTTTTGTTTCTCGTATTGAGATAACAACAAGTTTGTGCTTTTGCAACAGTTCTATCGCTCTTTCTTTGCTTCCAGCTTCAATTTTTCCCGCCTGTTCTGTTCCGCTTATTGATATTGCCTTATATTTAAATTTCATGTTCCTTAATTAGATGATGAAACTTCATTCCATTTTGGATATCTACTCCCTTTAAAAGGAATAACCATGGTTTCTGAACAATCTTTACCTGAAATATCTGTTATTTTCAAAATAACATTATATTCATTTACAACAGATCCAGCATAATTATTTATCGGATTTGGGTTTGTGCTGCTAATATATCCATTGCCATAAAAATCCCATTTTCTATGATCTGGAAACTCGCATTTTCCAGCATTACAGATATATTCAATATCGTTGTCATCCTCGTCTTTAATGGTAAACTTTGCGCACTGCGCATCTTCATCACAAGGCACGCACACAGAACTGTCACATTTTGCGTTACTTGCATCCTTACAATTAGAACTATCATCACTACAATCAAAGCCAGTTGGCGGATCGCATATTCCACTTCCACCAATGCAAACATAACCGCTCCCAAATTTTGGATCGCACTGCGAATTATCAGTACAACCCGCGCACAAAAAACCGTCACATCTGGCTTTATCGGCCGATAAGCATTGAGTGCTGTCAGAATTAATGCATTCAGCGGAAAAAGTAGTCTCGTCATGAAATATTATATCCTCCCCAAATTTGCATAAATCGGCATCATCCGGCCAGGTTTCATAATATAAGCAGTCTTTAGTTGCGTCACTAACCGGATTAGCAGAAAATTCAAACTGAGGATATTTGTGAAGAGGAGTAGTAAAAGATGGTCCATAGCTCCAATCCGAAGTTTTCTCAAAACCATCACCTTTATCATCAGTAACTCTGACGCGCCAAAAATACTCTTTTTCCTCATATTCAAGGTCAACGCTTTTTATTTCATATTCAAAATTACTGTCTGGATTTGTATCCCAGGAATTTACAAATATTTCATGCTCAGTATTTGATTCTATTAACTTAGTTTGAGGAGATCCATCCCCTGAAGTTATTTTTACTTCTCCATTTTTCCACTCATCAATAATCCATGTTAAGTCGTTATCTACTAATGAAACAGGTGTTGATGACTCTGCAATTCCATTATTATTATGATTGCCTTTAATAATTTGATGATAATTAGAGATGCCTCCGTTTATTGAATTAACAACAAGAGGACCGATACTAAAATCATTATTGCCTTCTTTTACTTGAACTTCATAATATCCTTGTTCATCTGTCGGGTCAACATCATCAAAATTCCAAACTAAAATATATCTAAGATTTTCCGCGCTGCAAAAATCAGGATCTATAACAGGAAGAGCTTCTGCTGTTGGAGCATTGTTTGTATCTGTGACAGAAAATGTATAATCCTGCGTACAAGCCATATTGCGATTTACGGAATCGTCTGTCGCGCATGTTCTATATTTGAAAATTGAACCGCTAGCCAGTAATGATAGATCTATATTATTATTTGCACAACTTCCTTCCACAATGCATACTTCGCAAAGTCCAGTATCACATGTCGCATTTTCAGTTGTAGCCCAATTATCAGCTGTCCACTCAATTAAAGTCTGATGTATGTTAAAATCATCTTCATTGAAAGTTGACAAAGTAAAATCATTAACACCCCTGCTCACATCAACATCATTTACAGTTGGCGTTGTAATTTCTACTAAAGTTTCTCCGGTTCCGTCCCAAGCTTCTGCTTTTATACTAAGACTATCAAGCGATCCGTCACAAGCAGAAATAACATCACCTATATCGTATTCATCGTAATACCCATCACAATCATTATCTTTATTGTCAGTGCAAACTTGCCAATTAGGCGGTACATTGCCATTATTCCCAACAAGACTTCCATAATAATGCTTCATCCATTTAGGTCCGTTTTCAGCACTGTCATGAGCAATTGTTCCAGCAGTCTCGTTAAAATTCCAATAACCAACAAGATCAGAGTTGTCTGTAAATATTCCCCGATAATGTTCCTCAGCTTCTGTATCAGAAAGCGCGCGATTATAAATGCGGACTTCGTCAATAAGACCGTTAAATGCGCCGTCACTTGTTGCTCCAGCATAACCCCTCCCTAGATAATTAAGACTAACATAACTTGAAGCAGCACCTGATCCTTCTGGATTACCGTTAATATAAAAAGTTGGCACTCTACTACTATCCATGGAAATTGCAACATGTATCCAATCTCCAGTATTATATGAAAAAAGAGAAGAATATCGTGTGGCTCCGTCTGCATCTTCATATACTATTCTGTTTTTGTCACCACTACTACGAAAAGTTATAAAATCATTCCAACCACCCCCGGAAGACGCAGAAAATATTCCTGGATAATAAACATGAGCTCCTGATCCTATAGCCGTATCAAGCTTCATCCACAGAGAAAGGGTTGTATTGTTTGTTAATTTAAAACTGTTTGCACTTACACTCACATAATCATTACTTCCATCAAAATCAAGGCCGTTACCATACTTTCCGCTTACCCAATCACTATCATTCATATTATATAACTTTCCATCAACATTACTCAAACTTCCATCATTTCCATTACCAGAACTGTCGCCTACAGTTTCCCCCGTCCCTTCATCAAAATCCCAATGTACAACTAAATTTGTATTATCAATAAAAATACTATCATACTGATCTGCTACTTCTTGACCAGATAAAACACGGTCATAAATTCTGACCTCGTCGATAGAACCATTAAAATATCCTACATATCGACTTCTCATCCCAATATTATACAAAGTTAAATTATTTTGAAGTTGGCTATAACTAGAATATGTGTTTGTTTCACCAATATAATTGTCATCCTGCCATAAAAATGCTTTATTGTTTTCAAAAACCAAAGCGTAAAAATGCCAATTTGTATCACGAGTTATTGTCCAAGAACAATCATTATTATTTAAATCAGGTTCTAATCTGAAACTGTTTTCTCTAAATTCAATCATAGAATAATATGCATTGCTATCTTTTGCAAAAATTGCCATAGAGCCGGAAGTGTTAGTTTTTGCCCAAAAAGTTAAGGTTGATCCATTACGCAATAAATTTATTGATGGAATATTCACATAATCATTTGCCCCGTCAAAACTCAGCGAAGAATAAACTTTTTCTTCTATGTCATAACCACCGCAATCACAATTACAAACAGTACCGCCAGAAGCAGAATCACCATCATAATCAGAGACACCTTCATGTTCTGTAACAGAACAATCTATATTTGTTCCGCCACTAACAATACCGCAGATTCCGCCTTCACATCCTTTATCAGTCAAATGTTTTTCATCAGCGCCACCGCAAGTATCTATATGAATACCTATTGGATCTGGATTACAATAACCAGAAATACATATATTCCCCTCTTGACAGCCAGTATAGAAAGGAGAACAGCTCGGTAAACCTCCACAAGATGTTTTTGGATCATTTGGAATTAAATTCGGCGTCCAAAGAGTTCCAGTGCATGAATCTGTATAACAACTATTATCATATAAATTTGGATTGCTTATTGTTGAATTGCATGTACCTCCGCAACACTTTCCAGAATCAATAGCTCCTTCTCCGCAAGAAGTTAGAGGAGATTTACTTTCACTATGATAAACTGTGGGACCAGTCGTAACTATATCCGAACAATCACTATCTAATACTTTAAATCTATATGTGTCTGTCGTAGCTGTATTTGAATTAGTGTCAATTCCAATTGCATAAAAATCAAAAGTTTGGCCTATGTTAGAATATGCCAGCGTTTTTTCCGCCTGACAAGTGCATGAATTCGCGCCAGCACAATCACATGTCTTTATATTCACACCTTCCAAATATACTTTAATATTATCAACACCGCTTGCATCATTCGCAGACATCCAAATTAAAACATTCTTATTTTCAAGAACTTCTCCAAGAGTTACTGCAGGATTACTTTTGCCTGATATAAATAAATCATCAGAAGAATTATAAACAAGATCATCACTGGCATAAGCATTAATCCAATCAAATCCTCCAAAACCAGTATCGCAAATACTATTTTCATTAGTAGATATAAGATCGCAACTTCCAAATCTTCCTCCTACGCATGAATAATCCGCAAGCCTCAACGGCTCACTATTATACCCGCAATAATCATCGCTTTTAATCTTATCGAGAAATCGCGCCTCACAATAACCTTCATAACATCTGAGATTTCTCATCTCGCATCCGCCTTCCGGAGGATTAAAATATAATTGTGCTTCACTAAATAAGTCAGATCCATAGGATTCCTGATAAGAATAGCAGCCGCTTTCATAATCACTGCCTCCTGAATTGAAAATACAAGATGGATTTCCAACAAGCGTTGGATCAGGCTCTAATTCTAATCTGGTTCCATTACAAGTTTTTCTGGTACATTCATCCGCGTCATAAGGGCCTGAAGGACCGCTATTATAAACCGAAGTATTGCATACGCCGCCGCAACACTGACCGCCGGTACAATTTTCAAAATCACTAAATTCAAAATCACACTCAAAACTTTTAATCAAAAAAGATTTAATTTCAGATTCCTTAAAATTATTATTTCCAGAATTATCAGTTGCTACAGATCGAAATTCAATTACAGTTCCAGGAAGATATGAAGAGATATCTATGGGTCCTGTCGTCACACTGCCAGTGTCTTGACCATCGGCGTCACATTTCCCGTCACCACTAAGATCAACACAAACTGGATTATATGTTGACCAAATTCCCGTTCCTTGTACTCTATACTGAATTTTATTCTCCTTTATTCCGGTTGAATCGTTTGCTTCGGAAATTATTGTTACAGAACCGGTAGTGTCAAAAACATCTGCTCCTTCCGGAGGGCTTACTCTTTCAATTTTTGTAATAATTGGGATTGACGCGTCACATGATATTTCATCCGAATCAATAGTTCCATCACAATCACTATCAATTCCACTATCACAATTAGTTAAATAACCAAGCGGCCTATCAAGATTGGCTAGGGGACCATGAAACCCTGTGGCATTTTTAGCGTATATATATATATTTACTGAACTACCTGAATAGATTCCATCGTCGCAATCAGGATTTAAATTATAAGTACAATTAAAGCTAAATCCAGTTCCTGAACAGCTCATTTCAGAGCTGGGTCCAGCTTCTTCGCTGATAATAACCTCGTTTGTATCACCGTTTTCAACTCTTATATAAAATTTTTCATCAGAATTAAGCATTCCTTCAGGATCAGAAACGGTCACATTGATAAGATTATCTTTATTTCTAAATATGGATAACGGGGTTATAGAAACTGAAGCAATTTTCGCGTTTTCAACGGGATCTATTTCAACGCTATTATTATTCATATCAACTGCGACCGAGTTGTAATTTATCGTTCTACCTGCTGAAAAAGGGCCTATCTCTCCGGTATTACAGCTTATATTTTTCCCGGAAAGACTGCAATCATTTATAATTTGCTTATCATCGGGAAATAAAAAATCATACCAGGTAATATAATGTTCGCTAAAGCCAAAATTATCACCCGCGTTTGAAAAAATCGTGAATTTATCAACACTATATAATGTACCGGAAGGAACTCTAAGAATGGTTAATGTTGGCGCGCTGTCATCACAAACAGCGGCAGTTATGTCATTATAAATACTTTCTAAGCTAGCATCTAAGCTGCCTTCTATGTAATTACAATTTTCAATTGGATTATTTTTTATTGTTATTCCAGGTTCAACTCCCGGATTAGAAATGGTGTAATGGCAATCATTAGGGAAAATATATTGATTACTTATAAAATTTATCGCATTCTCTCTTTTCTCATCATCAGCAATTTCATCAATATTAACTCCTATGGCAATTGTTCTTATTAGAGGATCGTTTTCTTTTACAATTCTAACTTGATCAATAGCGCTGGATAAATTATCCGGGGATCCGCTAATTAAAATAATTATAGTTTTTGTAGCCTCATTATTCGCGCTGACATTTAATCTATTGCGAGCCGACTTTATAGCCTCGGTAACATTAGACGATCCTACCGCATTTTGCAATACGCCATTTGGGTCTGATACAACTCCTGGTAATGTTGTTTCAATTATAACATCTTGTATTGTTTGATATTGATTATCATCATCATTATATAATGGCCAAACATCAACATTATTATTAAAAGCTACCAGCCCTACTTGATGATAATTATACATAGGAAGAACAGCATTTGGTTCTATGGAAAATAAGCCGGTTTTAACGCCATCTTCATTTTTATATATAAAATCAACGCTAGCATTTTTTACAACATCAAACTTGCTCCCGGTCATATTTGCCGAATGATCTATCACTATCATTACATCAGCGGGCCCCTTGCAGTCACTGGGCGATGATTGCGCCAAAGGCGCGCTACTGCCGGAAAATATAAAGAAAAAAAGAAATAACATCAGATATAGATTTTTCTTAAATAATATGCTGCTTATATTTTTTGTTTTTAGTTTCATATAATTTATTTTAGGATAAGCGCGGTTTTAAAGTATGATGTTTAAAATTTGAATATTTATTTTATACGCCTTTTTTACTTCACTATTCAATAATCTTTTTTATACTGACTCCGCCCTCTCCTATTGCTATAATTTCTGTTATATTTTTACAATTATTCAATTTAGCCGAATATAAATTTTCCCCCAAACTATTAAAATCAGCCGAATCCCAACTTTTTTCTTCAGGTTTATCTATATTTTTATGCATAGCGACAAAACCTTTAATTTCACATTCCCCTTCCGTAACAACTTTTATTTTTAATTCAAATTTTCCATCAATGCAATTTTTATCAATAATTTCAACAGTTCCTCTGCATCTTTCAATTCTTTTTTTCACTAACTCCCTTTCATATTTTATTTCCTTTCTTATTTCAATTTTCCCATTTTCATCCATGGTGCCAATTCCAAAATCTTCATTGCAATCGTAGATCTCACAAGTTAAATATTTCTTATCATTACATAAAAAATATTTATCACAGCTAGAATTTACGCAATTTTTACTAATTAAACCGCAACTAGGAAAATAAGACGCGAACTTGCTGCTTTTTTCAACGTGAGTTCGCGAATCGGGGCTGCCAGCGCCATTTTCCAACATTTCATTCTCTCTAAACTGGACTAAAACCCCGACAATATAAAATAATAAAATAATTAGAATGACTACAAACATACCCATAAAAACCGATGGGATATTTATTTTTTTGTTTTTTTTCTTTTCCATATTGTTTTTTTTAAATTATTAATAAGACTTATAAAAAGGATCTTTTTTTCTTTTTTTATAAACATCATCTCTTAATAAATCTTCATACTCTTTCATTTTATCCAGCTGACTGCTATTTAAACTTTTTTCGGTTCTATTTCTAATTTTATTTATTTCTGAATTATATTCTTTTAAATTATTTTCTAGCAATTTCTCATAATTAGGAATATCTTTTTCCATTGGGTTAATGCCGGAAAAAATTGACACAGCGGTAAATATAAAAATTATCACAATAAAGATTTCAAAAGCAATCTCTTTTTTTTTCTTAATTTCTTTTAATATTTTTTTGCTGAAATTCATTATTTTCATTTACTGGCGCTTAATAATGGAAAAAATTAATTTTTATGGAGAAGCTTAACATTAAGCTTGAAGCCATAGAATCGTCTTCACTCTCTCCTTTGCTAATTTCCACAGATTCTACTTGCATAAGAGGAATATTTCGCTCAATATCTTCTAAAAAATCTATAAAGTTAAAAAATCCGCTAGAGGCTGAAAAACTTATGACGCTGCTGTTAAAATTTCCATTGACCTTGCTTTTAGCAGAAACTTTTTCATAGTTTGAAACTGACAAATCACTAATTAAAATATTCCTGCCACTCGCGATCTCAACAATATTAACTAAATATTCTTCATAATTATCTCTATTTGAAGCTAAACTTTTAATTTTTTCAATATTTTCAACACTAACTTTATCTTCATCGCTAATCTCAGCTTTCATCACCCGCGAGAGTAATATCTCTCTTGACTCAATATTATTTTTTTTAACTCCTATTTCTAATTTTTTAATTTTTGAGTCTTCATAAAGAGGAGCGGCAAAACTATATATAATAATACAAGAAGTCATCATGGAAAAAAACAAGAATGCAAATTCTTTTGGAATTTTTTTCTTCTGCTGGATCATTTTTTCCTTGCGCATAAATACTTTATTTGATATTTAAAATAATTTTAAGTCTTATGAAATTAAGGATTATACGCGATTTAATCCTTGTTTAGTTTTTTCGTCTTATTTTACCGTTCTTAAAAAATCTGTCATTCTGAATACTGAACTGAATTCAGCACAGGTCCGTTTCAGGATCTTTGTTATTTTAGGTTTTAACTTAGATTGTCATCTCAAACCCTGATATGCATCAGAATAAACTCCGTGAGAGATCTGATAGCGCAGTAAACGCATATAACCTTGTTTTTAGATCCCTCAATCTCCGCCAACTGGCGGATCATTTCGGGATGGCGCTATAAAGTTTTATGATTTATAGGTTTGATTAGATGTAAGAGAAAGTAAATTATAAAACAAGTTCAAAATGACAAAAAATGAAGGATTTCCAGTAGAGTTAAATTGCGTATGAACCAAAATTAAAAACTAAGTTTCATATTCCCTTCGAATTCAATGAAACCAGACTCTTGTTCTTTATTAGAATCGTAAAAAACTAACGCATCAATGACAAAAGGTTTAATTTCCTTTAAATCGTCTTCTAGTAAAGCTAGCTTTTCTTCCTCATAAGCGATACCATTGAATTCTATTTCAATAACATTTTTTTTGTCTGTGGTTTTTATTAGATTTGCGGAATAATTTTCTATTTTTAAAAACCTATCCGTCCTTGAAGAAAGAAGCGCCAATCCAAAATCCCAATAATTATCGCTATACGATATAATATCCTTATCCAAAATTACATCGCCTTCAAATTGCACCTCTTCGCCTTCGCCAGATGAAAAATTATAAACATTAACTTTATTGATCCAAAAAGAATCTTTTAAAACCGCTATTTGCTCCATGGCTGCCATATAATTTTTTGCAAATCCGCTAAAAGAAAAAGTTAAATTTTCTTCATTGCCAAAAGAAAAACCTCCAGATACTAAGTAAACATCGTTATTTATTATATTTTGAATTGTTTTCAACGCTTTGGAGTAATAATTATGATTATTCAATAAAATCACGGCATCTTTTATTTTACTTTCCTTTATCGGAAATTTATTTTTGTTTAATTCTTTTTTTATATCTTTATCTAATTCTTCCAATCTTAAATCTACATAGCTCAACTCTTTTATAGCGTTTACCCTGTTAGTATGTATTATAGTATAAGCAATAACAGAAACAGACAACATAAAAAACGAAATTAAAAAAACATCTCTCTTGCGTTTAGCAGAATCTTCTTTGATTATAATGTTTTTCGGCAATAAATTTATTGAGGACATATCATTATTATACCACAATTAAATATAAATTACAAAACTCCTATTTCTTTCAGTGCTCTTTCAAATATATAAACGGCTCTTTTCGCTTCTTCGTATTCAACTTCAAAATTTTCATCTTCAAGAATTTTCTCCTTAAGCTTATATGCCCAAATTATATCCTCTTTAAATTCCAGCTGGTTATCTGGGATCTTTTTTAATCTATCTTCTATATTGCTTCCTGAAAAATTAGCCATTTTTAAAACTCTGTTAAATAGCTCTTCCGCGCTAATAACTGCTTTTTTATAATCTTCAGAATTATTAGAATCCAAATTATATAAAATTGCTTCCCATTCTTTTTGAACTTTGGTTTTTGGAAGTCTTCCTGCTTCCATGGCTTCTTCTATTGCCTCTTTTATTCTAATCTTAAAGCTTCCCTCTATTCTTATTAAAATCAAAATTATTCCAGTTATAAATAATATTGTCATAAAAATTAGCAGGTATTTAACCATAGCAAAAAGATACGGCCACCAGCTGACATCTATTGCCAAATTTCCGATTTCTAATATTTCCTTGGCTTGAACAGATTGTATTATTTTAAACATAGAATTCTATTGTTAAATTGTT